>CALFHQ010000158.1 GCA_937876385.1 uncultured Pseudomonadota bacterium | reverse complement strand
CTCTGCTTCCGGTAGTGGACTGGACCAGAGTGTCCACCATCTCCTCGTTTTCAAAGTTCACCTGCGTGGCCTTGGCCGGGCCTGCGATGGCCTCTCGGATTCGCTCTGGGGAGAGGGGCCGGAGGAAGAACAAGAGATTGGAGAGGGTGTTGCCCAGTCCTGGGAGGGACGCCAACCGTCCCAGGAAGTCGCCGCGGACGCTGCACAAGATACGAATGCCTGGAGCGGGGCCTCTGGGCCAGGCGAGAAGTCTCGCCGTGGCCTCTGCCTGGGTGCGTTCTGCCTGGGTGATGATCTCTTCGAGTTGGTCAATGAACAGGAGAATACCCTTTCCCGGTCCCAGGGCTTTGCGAACCTGGCGAGCGAAGGTGTGGGAACCTTGCGCGAGGCTCTCGGCGAGGGAGTCGGATGGAACCCCGGTTTCCAGTGCCAGGGCGTCGCAGATGGCCTCAATTGGATGTCCACCTGGTGTAACAATCGCTGTTGACCACGACATCGAGCTATCGAAATGTGCTGGGATTCGTGGGAGTACTCCGGCTCGACACAGAGAGGACTTCCCCACCCCTGAATCGCCGGAAACGATGGTGACGGGGTCCGACTCGATTCGGTCGAGTACCGCACGAATCTCTGCATCTCGTCCAAAAAAGAGGTTCTGGTGACCAATTTCGAAGGCTCTCAACCCTCGGTATGGATTCCCTTCGGGAGTGGAAACGGTCTGCTCGGGCTTGAGGAGCACGGCCAATCTCTGCCGTACCGCCTCCATGGAGCCGTCTCTGTCGGCGGGATTTCGTTGAAGACAGCAATCGATGAGAGCGCTCAGGTCCTGTGGAAAGTCCGGAACCAGACTGGCCACTTCCGGGGCGACGTTTGAGAGAACGGAGTGTCTGAGTTCCGCAATGGTGTCAGCGCTGTGTGGGGGACGCCCGGTACTGAGGGAAAAGAGGAGAGCCCCGAGGGAGTAGATATCGGACGACGCCGTTGACTCAGCGCCGGTCCAGACCTCCGGTGCCATGTAGCCCGGGGTTCCGACAATTCGACCGCCTGGGGTCAGACCGCTTCTGCTGCGCCCTTTGGGAAGGGCCCCTGGGCTTGGCTCATCGCTTAGCTGGTTGGGGAGGGAGAGGGCTACGGTCGGCATGTCCAGATCCACTTCCACTTCAGGAAGGGGGGGAAGGGTGTGTTGGGGTTCGGCGGGGACGGGGTCTGGCGCCGCCGCTCTGCTCTCGGCGTCTCTCTCCATGAGTCTTGCGATACCGAAGTCGAGGAGCTTCGCGGTGCCGGCCGGGTCCAAAATTACGTTGGCGGGCTTGATGTCTCTATGGATGACGCCGGCCTTGTGAGCAACAGCGAGTCCTCGAACCAGGTCGTCGGCGATGGAGAGAACGGTTCTCCACGGCAGGGGGAGGTCAACCTGGTCGAGACTCTTGCCGCTGACAAACTCGGAGACGATGTAGGGGCGACCTTCGAATTCTCCGGCCCGGTAGACTGCCACGACGCAGGGATGTTGAAGTCGTGCAATGGCTCTGGCTTCGATGAGGAATCTTTCCCTGGCTTCCGGGTCCGGATCGGCTGCGGAGATGAACTTCACGGCAACGGGGCGGTCCAGGAGGGTATCGTGCCCCAGGAACACCTGTCCCATTCCCCCTGCACCAATGGGGCGAAGGAGGCGGTATCCGTCGAATTCAGAGGGGAAGTCCGACTTGTTCATCGACTCTCCTCGTCGTCCGTCTTGCCGCTCTCTGTTCGTAGCTGATACTCATCAAGCCTCTTCACAAAGGTTCTCAACGGCATCTCCAGGAGCTCTGCTGCCTTGGTTTGAACTCCGCTTGTGACCTCCAAAGCCTGGACCATTCGGGTACGTTCGAGGAGACGGAGTTCCTCCTTGAGGCTCTGAAAGGGGCGCTTGCGAAAATCTTCCAAATCGATTGAGCCGTGGACGTGTGCAGCCGGCGTCTGTTTGGGGACCAGCCAGGGTGCGGTGGTTCCCGCCACGTTTGGAGGGAGACTCTCTGCCTCAATGGTGCTTCCAGTCGAGGTTGCCAGGCAGAACTCGAGGACGTTCCTGAGTTCTCGGACATTGCCGGACCACTCGTGAGCAGCGAGTCGACGGATGGCGGATGGGGAGAGTGATACTCTACCGCGCTTTTGGATCCGAGTTGCGTTTTCGAGAATGATCTGGGCGAGGAGTGGTAGATCCAGCGGCCTGTCTCTCAAGGGGGGAACGCAAACCGTGGCAGCGTTGAGACGGAAGAAGAGGTCTTTGCGAAAGGTCCCCTGGGCCACGTCCTGTTCGAGGTCTCGGTTGGTTGCAGCGAGGACTCGAATATCCACGGGTCGCTCGACCACAGAGCCAACGCGGCAGACCCGTTTGGTTTCGAGGATTCGCAGCAGCATGGCCTGGATGGCCGGCGGGCATTCCCCGATTTCGTCCAGAAGGACGGTGCCACCATTGGCCGCCTCAAGGAGACCCTGTTTGGTTTCAGTGGCTCCGGTGAAGGCTCCGCGCTCGTGTCCAAACAACTCACTCTCGAAGAGGGAGGCGGTAACGGCCGCACAGTTAATGGTGACCATGGGGCCATCGCTTCTGTCTGACCAGTGGTGAATGACTTCTGCAAAGATTTCTTTGCCGACCCCCGTTTCCCCTGTTAGCAGAACCGGCAGGGGACTCCTGGCCAGTTGCCGCACGAGGGCCACAATCTTCTGCATGGCCGGTTCGGCAGCGACGAGGGTCCAACGTCCAACTTGGAATTGGGAAGCGCTTTGTGGAACGGTTGCGATGGAATTGAGTGGAGCGTTGTCAGCAGCAAGCTGTGCGCCTTTGATCAGTTCGCCAGCCCGGCTTGCGTCGAGGGGACACACCGCCACCCCGATTCGGCAGTCGAGTTTGGAGTTTCCAAGCAGTTCCAGGAGTCGAGTGGCTGGAATATGAGCGCCTTGGGCTGTATCGGGGAGCACCGCCAGGATGTAGTGAGTTCCCAGCAAGCCAACGAAATCCACCTGCCTGAGGGCCCATCGAATCTCATCCAGAAGGGGCTCTGGGTGGCCAGCGGGCTCTTCGATATGAATCACCAATACACCGAGTGAACCGCCGTTTCGGGCGGTGCGTTCGACTTCATCTTCGAGTCTTCCCAGGAGTTCCTCGGTGACAATCACGGAAGCGGGACGCCTTCGATTCTTTTTGGGTGCTTTCTGTGGTTCTCCGAACTCGTCCGTTGTTCTAGCCATGCTGTCTCCCAGGGCAACTTCTCCGTGAGCCAAGGAGCAAGATTACGGCCCGAGAGCAGAATGTCTTAGAAGATTGAGGCCGATTGCACTCCACGACGTTCAACTGGCGCCTCCCTGCCCTGGATCCAGGAACACCACGGTGATCTCGTCGATTCTGATGGACTGTCCCGGTATCGGGTTCTGAATTCCGATTCCAATGCGGATGGCACCGGCTTGGTTGGGCCCTCGTGTTCGGTAAAGCCCCTCGCCACCAAAGCCAACTTCCGTGGCTCCGGTAGACGGAGTGTATCGAATGAGTTCAGTGATATTCTGTCCCCAGACACCTTCTTGTCCATTGTCGTCGAGGAGGTCACCCAACACGAATCGGCTCATCCCGTTGTAGTAGAGGTGACTGACGGCAACCAACTCCTGGGACAGATCTCTCGACAACAAGGAGACTTTGGCGAGGATGTTGTCCTCCCCTCGGTCAATCCGCATGGAGACGATGACCATGACGTCCTTGCCGTAGGGAACTTCGATTGGGAGGGTCAACAAGGCTCCTCCACTGTTCCCCGTCCCGGCTGTCAAAACGGCTTCACCGGGCTCAATTGAGAAACCTTCCGCATCGCCGAACTGAAAGCCAGGGCCGTTTGCGACGGTCTTTCCTCGAAGAATCCATGGTGCAGTGGGCGGCGAATCGAAGGTCTCTTCCAGGGCGAAATCATTGGGGCCAAAGGGAGCCTTTGCGTCCTCGGTTCGCGCCAGTTGGGGCTGTTTGGGTCGATTTCGATGCTTCTTTTCTGGAATTGTTGCACCGCTTTTTCCAACCTTCACTCGAGAATCGCCGGAGGTGTCGTCTGGTTCTCTGCCGTCATCCTTCGAATCGTCTGGTTGGGGCATGTCTTCGTCTGTTGAGGTTGAAGTGTTTGGGGCATGGGAGTCCGTTGGGGGCGGCTCCGGCGGCGGATTTCGTACCGGGTCTGTCTCCTTTGGGGTGGTCGTCGGCTTTGGAGGCTTCTCCGGCTGGGTACTGGTCACCTTCGCAGCGGTTGCAGGTGGCACCTTTGGACTTGTTTGGGGCCGGGCTGGCTGGTTCGGCGCCAGCACCCAGCGAATCTCCAGGTCGTCCAAGTCGTGAACATGCCCGGTGTACCAGCCGCAGGCATGGGCGAAGACTCGAATGTCCCCTTGAGCCGTGCCCAGCGTTGCCGCTATGGGTTTCTGGCCGTTGATGGAGAGAGTCGCTGCGCCCGTGGCTGGATTCCAACGCAATTCCTGGTCAAACCATGTGTCCCAGATTGGGGCAATTGACGGTCCGTTGAAGTGGCCCGAAAAGAAGAATCCGCAATAGTCGTCGTGGTGTGCGTACTTTGTTGCTGCCAGAACCCCTTTCATGTCGCCAGTGGCAACTCCCAGTGATGCCAGGGTGTGGGGAGTGAGCCCCTCAAAATCTGGGGTCCTTCGGTGAATTCGATTACGACTTCGAATGACCAGTTCGTTTCCCTCGAAGACTGGGAAGGGTTTGGTGATGATTCCCCCTCCGTTGTGCATGTCTTCTTGCACGATGCGCACGAACCCGGGCTCCATCGAAACGAGAGAACCCTTTTCGGGAAGGAAGCCTACTCCGCTCCCCGTGGCTCGTATCAGCTCAAACCACTTCGAATCGAGGGATCTGGAATCGAAGTTCTCCTTCAGCACGAGCCCTCCCTCCACGATTCCCCCTTCCAGAGATTGAATGGTTCGCTCCAACCAGGTGGCCGCGCCGTAGACAGACACGGCCTCCAGAACGAGAGAGTCCTCCCCTTTTTGTATGTAGCCGACGGCAATCCGTACGGGAACTGTGACGGTTTGTCCCTGCTTCGGGCGAACAACCCGGTCTTGATGATAGAGGCGCACGTCCTTTGGCGCCGTCCACCTCGCCTTTCCCTCGTACTCCCGCAAGAGGGCCGGCACGCCAGCAACGGTGATGTCTTTCGATGAACCGACGGGGGCAAATGAGGCAAACCGGCTGGGGGCGTTGCTCTCAAACCATGCCCTCAACTCGGCGGGGTTCTTTCCTTTGTCGGCCTTGAACAGTCGCACCGATTCCACGGGAACGAGGTCATCGGAGTGAACCTGCCAGAGGGCGCCTGCGGTGGGTGATTCGGGGGTCATCCAGGACGGCAGTTCAATGGTGTAATGTGTGGCTGCGACGTCAATTCTCCGCCAGTCGTCGGGCCGCAGGTAGTTCAATAGAAAGGGGAGAGTGACTGGCTCAGGGGTCGAATTGACTGCTATGACGAAGAGGTCATTGTCGGGGGGTAGGACAACGGGGATTGCTTCACGGCTATGGGAGACCAACGCCAGCGGTTTCACTTTCGACAAGCGCTTCCCTCTCGGGTTGGCATAAATCGCGATGTCCACCCCTTCCGGGATCTGCTTCGGTTCTTCAAGCAGAAGTGTTCGAGGCTGCCGGCCAAAGGTAGCCCTTGCGTCAAGTCGCCAGACGATTGCACTGTAGTCCCCGGGGAGAACCACCGACGGGACTCTGGTTCCGGGTTTGAGGAAGACATCGTAGGGATAGAATTGGAGCACCATTTGGTTGTTGTCCAGGACGGTTTCCAGTCGCGCTGTTCTGTCTTGGAGCAATTGGCTTCGTTTGGAGAGGTCGTCTCGAAAGAGGGCCTGTGCGATGTAGTCTCTGCGAAGATCCACGAGCGCATTGCCGGTGCCGGAGGGAGGAACGTTTCGGGTCAAGAAGAGGTCGAGGGGTTCGGCTACGAGGAATCGAGCGATGGCATCGAAGGTCTCTTGCCTCCCTTTCGCACCCTGAGCGAAGGTTCCAGCGAAGGAGGTCGTTTCCAGCTTCGCCCATTGGGGTCCTTCTCGGACAATGGCCTTCCACAAGTCGAGCAGTGTGCGCCCGGATTGCTCCAAGACGTAGTTGATGAAGTGGGCCGAGCCGTAGGCGTGGGAATCCTCCCCTGCGCACAGAGCCAGGTAGGGCCAGGTGGCATCCAATTTCGACACAAGGCCGGCCTGGGGATAGACAAGAAAGCCAGCCGCATACTCCGCGGTCGCTTCCACGAACCAGTGGCGGTACTTCAATCTCACTGAGTTGAGTTCGGTGTTCTGGACGGCGTGGAACAGCTCGTGGGCGGCATCGTGCTTCGCTTGGTCGACGGACTGAACCGAGAGGGGACGAATGGGGATTTGGATGTAGCCGTACAGATAGTCGCCGTCATATTTGGGGTCTTTTCCAGGCGGATCGTTCAACAAGACGACGTCGACGCGGTAGTCGGGAATGGTGAAGCCCGCTTCAGCGTATTTGTCGCAAGCCGTTTCAAGGGATTGCGTGATCGCATCTTTTCTGGGCGCCAGGTCTGGGATCTCCTCGTCCCAGATCATTCGAAACTTGCACGAGTTGTGTTCGAACTTCTCGCTGTCAAAGCCGCTGAGGATCTTGAACACGCCGAAGGTGGAGAGGTGGTCGGTGGTGATAACAGCCACATCTCGGCCGTCATCGACAGTACAGGGCACCGCTCCCCAATTCCCGATATCGGGATTGTGGTAGCGGCAGACGAGTGCGTCCTTCCAGGGCTTCCCGACTGTCGATGCTGCGGGCAGAGGGAATTCGATTCGCGCCGGAGTGTCGAGTTCGTGTACCTCCCCCAGTTCGACGTCCACGGCACCGATGGGCTCCAGCCCTCCAGCGGTTGGAAGCATGTCCGATGGGGAGCGGTGTTTAACGGTGAGGGCGGCATCCACGGTAACGACTCCGGCGGGGATCGTCACGGAGATGCCGTTGTCAAGAGCGAGTCGGGTCTCCCCAGCCCCCCGCTCAATGCGGACAGTCTTCTGCTGTCCGTCTGGAGTGGTTCCCGGTTGCGAACCGATGTCTCCGTCGACGGAGGGGCCATCCGAAGCGACTAAACTCTTCTTGTTGGAACCGGCATCCTTCGATGGAGGGGGTGACTCCAGGAGGAGCCAGCCACCAAAACCAAGTGCTGCCAGTGCAAGGAGCGCCAGGAGTCTTTTCATGGATGATTCCCTTGAATGCTGGATGGGCCGTCCTGTTGGCCGTTACTGTTCGAAGGTCACTTCGAAGGGTTGCGAGAACAACTCGTAGCTGCCTTCGCTGGTTCGAAGCACTTTCCCGACGAATTTGAACCGATAGGTTCCAGGTTTCAGGTCATCTGGGCAAGTCACATTTCTTGATACAGGGAGGGAGACTGTCCAGAGGAACTCACGTTGTTGCGCCTCATCAGTGTCATCATAGCTGGGGTCGATGGCAAGGGATGTCTCCATGAGATAGGAGTTGTTGTTGAAGGGGCGACCGCAGGAGCGAAGCAGGTCGCTCCACTCTTCTGCGTCCAGGTGTTGGAGGGTTACGATGGGTGTCTCCAACCAGGGGTCACCGCCGATCCAGGTTGCATTGACATCTTGCCCGGGATGGACTTGAGCGTCTGGTTGCTGCATGACTGCGGGTTTTGAAGTCGACGGAACGGTTTTGTAGGATTTGCCTGCGGGTCCCGGGGTTTTCCTTGGTGGTTGGAGTTCAAAGGGAAGTTCGTAGGATGGGTCGGCGAGCTTTCGCAGAACGTGTGGGACTTGCTCTAAGAGGAAGTCCCCCTGCTTCGGTCCCCACATGGTGATCGTGGGTTCATACCCTCCTCGCCAGAAGTCCTCTTCGTGCAAGAGATAACCCCAGTGGTCCTGGGAGTATCCGACGATGAGTGCGGTGTCGGTGTCGAGTTCTTCTTCCACCATGGCGACAGCATCCAACCCCAGTTGCGTGAGGGGCTCGCCGGGAAGTGTCAGGAATGCAATGGTCCCGATTCTAAAGGCGCTGAGAATGCAGTCGGAGGGGATGGCTCCGGCGGGCATGGGGAGGCAACCGAGCATATTTGGAGGATCTCCGTCCTCGCCGTAGCAGGGAGCATCCGAGCCATCGCCGCAGAGGAGCGCTCCGGTGGTGTAGGGCCAAACAGCGGTATCGTAGCCCATCAGATCGGAATGGAAGGGGAAGCGAACGGTAACTGAATCGAGTTCAGTGTCGAGCACGGGGGTCATCTCAGATTCGAGGGTTTGCAGGACGACATCGGATGCTGCCTGGCCAATTCGTTCCAGGCGATTGTACTTCTCCGGCCACTCCGGATTTGCGGGGACCACTGCTTCCACGATGGGGTCGCCGGGACCCATGTCCCCTCCCCAGCTTTGAAGAAGGAAGACGTCCACGGGACTGTCCAACCGTTCCTCGAGCTTCTGCTCGATCATGCCTGGGGCTTCTGTAGAGAGGGTGTAGCTTTCCCAACCGAGGACGGTGCCGTGGATGGGGAAATTGAGCCACACGGCTCGCAGCGCCCCATCGAGACTGGAGAACGAGATTACCCACAAGCGAGAGTCTTTGATGTCGGGGTTCTCGCAACGCCTGTCGGAGTGGCAATCGGGGCATTGCGTGCGACCGATTTCCACGTTCACGGGCTGCGGATCGTCCATGGCTTCGAGGGCGAGGTCAACGAGGCGGTCCATATAGAGGTTGTAATAGAAGGACCAGAAGCTGTCATTTGCGAACTCACCGGTGAGGTCTTCCCAGACCCGTCCAGGTCCTTGGTGGGAGTGATTGGCAGCCAGAATGACGTTCTGCTCCCAGCTTCGACCGGTTCGAGATTCCAGCCGGCGAACGAATTCGTCGTGTGTTTCCATGGGAATGCCAATCTTGTCGAGGCGAACGAGGAGAAGCTCCTTGTCTCCCCACGTCAAGTAGGCCACCTTCGCCTGGATGGGAGATTGCTCCTTGATGGTGGCAGACATGGCTTCGGTGAAGGGGCTGTGGGGATGCTCGGGACCGGCCGCTTGACTGTATCCGGCGCTGGGAACACCGATGG
>CALFHQ010000157.1 GCA_937876385.1 uncultured Pseudomonadota bacterium | reverse complement strand
GTTTACGTCAACGGGCTGGGTCCTGTCCAGTAAAGGGGCTAGTGGGCAGCAGCGATGGCTTTGCGGAATTCTTTGACGGCTCGTGCGATGTCCTGTTGTGCAGTGATGGCTGTGACCACTGCAATCCTCTGTGCTCCGGCGTCAAGCACCTGTTGCACATTTTCGAGGGTGATTCCCCCCATGGTGGTGAATGGTACCGACAATTGTGGGGCTATTTTGGTGATGGCTTCGGGTCCCAGGAATTTCGGAAGACCTCCCTTGGTCTTTGTGGGAAAGATGGGGCCGATGTTGACGTAGGAGGCTCCCTGGCGTTGAGCTTCGAAGGCTTCCTCCAGGGTGTGGGACGACGCGCCCAGGATGAGATCCGGGGCGATGCGTCGGGCGGCTTCGATGGGAAGATCGTCTTGTCCCAGGTGGACGCCGTCGGCATCCACGGCCATGGCGATATCGAGATGATCGTTGATGATGAGGAGCGCTCGGGACTCTTCAGTGCGTCGTCGAGCCATCATTGCAACATCAAAGAGTTCCCTTCGGGTCAGCTCTTTTCCACGAATCTGCACGATGCGAGCGCCACCGGCCAGCACGCCATCGAGAACTTCCTCCCAGGAACGGCCCAAGCTCAAGTCGGGGCCGCTCAGCACGGGATAGATGTCAACAGAACGGAATTGTTCGAGTCGGCCTTGGTACATGATCATCCCCCCCCAACCATCTTCACCAGCAGCGTTTCGTCGCCATTGTTCAGCTTCGTTTCCCCAAAATCGGTCGACGAAACCAGTGCGCCGTTGACTTCAGCGGCGATTCCCATGGGCTTCATGTTCAGATGGGTCAGGAGGTCGGCAAGGGTTGCGTTTTCCTCTATCTCCATCTCCTTTCCGTTCACGGTGATTGTGATCTTGTTCATCCGATGGCTCCATCCCAGTCCTTCCAAACCGGGTCAACTCCTACTCGTTTCAGGTCTTCGACCACTTCTTCCGGGGTTCGCTGGTCTTCCACCTCGAACTGACGCTCGGCGTGTTCATCCCCGTGGGTATATCCTCCCGGTTCTGTCTTTGAACCGGCGCTCATGGTGGTTGCTCCCAGCAGAGCCAGCCGGTTTCGCAAGGGTGCGGGCTCTCGAGTGGAGACCACGATAGGGCTGTCCGGGAAGGCGATTCGATAGCTCAAGACTGCCTGAATGAGGGCCCGGTCGTTGGCGGGGAAGGGGGGTGTGATTCCTTCGTGTGCATCCACCATCCGTGGCGTGCTGATGGCAACAACGCTCTTCCAGAACTTCTTGGCCAGGTAGGCAGCGTGATATCCGGTGAGAGCCGAGTCGACTCGCCAGGGGGCCAGCCCGAGGAGTGCACCCACGTTGAGTCTGGCGAATCCTGCCGCTCCTGCCCGGTCCAGCGCAGCGAGGCGGAAGGAGTAGTCCCGCTTGGGGCCGGAAGGGTGGTACTTCTCGTAGTAGTCGGGGAGGTAAGTCTCTTGGTAAAGGGTGATGTTCTCCACCCCGGACTCCACCATCGTTCGGTACTCTTCAACGGTTCTAAGGGGATAGATCTCAATGGCCACCGACGGGAAGCGGCGTTTTACGCGGCGTGCCAGTCGAGCGATGCGTTCGGGTGGCACTTTTCCTCGATGTTCGCCACTGACCAGGAGAATGTGCCGAAATCCAGTTTCGTGGAGAGCTTCGGCTTCTTCCATCACTTCGTCGTCGGTGAGTGTGACTCGGTGGGCGTCTGAGTCGTGTCTGAAGCCGCAGTAAGTGCACCCGTTGATGCATTCGTTTGAGATATACAGGGGAGCGTACAGTTGGATGACCCTTCCAAACCGTTCCCTGGTGATTCGGCTCGCAGTGTGGGCCATGGTTTCCAGTTCTGCATCGGTTTTCGGGGTGAGCAATCGGATAAATCCGTGGAAGTCGGGGTTGTGGAGGTCGTCTTCCCGGAGGGATTGGGGGTGGTTCAGTTGTTCTTCAAGATTGTTGAGGTCGAGGGCCTTGACCAGTTCTTCGAAGGACTTCGTTGTGTCGATCCCTTTCAATGGGGGCTCCTACAGCAGGCCGTCGAGGGGACTTGAAGCCTCGGGTGCGCTTGTTCCGGCCATTCCAGAGAGCCTGGCTTCTCGGCCCGCTATGACTCCGAGGTGGAAGGCTGCTGCGATTCGCTTGGGGTCTCTGGCTACAGCCACGGCGGTGTTCACGAGCACGGCGTCTGCACCCATTTCCATCGCTTCGGCAGCGTGGGATGGGGCTCCGATGCCTGCATCGACGACCACGGGGACGCTGGCGTTCTCGATGATCATTTCGATGGCGTCTCGGGTTCGAATTCCCCTCTTTGTTCCGATGGGAGCACCCAGGGGCATCACGGCCGCGGCGCCTGCGTCCTCGAGGCGACGAGCGAGGATGGGGTCGGCTGGCATGTAGGGAAGCACGATGAATCCTTCCTTGATGAGACGGATGGTGGCTTCCAGAGTATCCACCGGATCGGGAAGGAGGTTTCTGGGGTCGGGGGTGACTTCCAGTTTCACCCAGTTGGTCCCGGTGGCCGCTCGGGCCAATCGAGCGACTCGAACGGCTTCATCGGCGTTTCGGGCTCCGGAGGTGTTCGGGAGGAGGAAGAAACGTTTCCAATCGATGGCTTCCATCATGGGGTCGTGGGGATTGTCGAGGTCCACCCGGCGCACGGCGACGGTGACCATCTCGCATTGGGATGCCTCCAGCGCTTCCACCATGGCCTGGGGCGAGCTGAACTTTCCGGTTCCCATGAACAGGCGTGAGCGAAAAGTGCGGCCAGCGATAATCAGGTTTTCCATGTGTGCCTCCTGCGTCCCACAAGGGCGCTGATTCTATACTCTATTGGAGGCAATCTGCAACACCATCCCCGTTGATATCGGGGAAATCCTCGTCCGTCAGCCCGTCGCAGTCGTTGTCCTTGCCGTCACAGGACTCGAACTGAGGAATTTCTCCGGTGCATACGAGGGAGAGGCCATCTGGTCCGCAGGTAGACACGCCAGTCAGGCACAAGTCTGCGTCCTGGCCATCGCACGGCTTGCCCTTTTTGGGCCAGGGATCGTCAACGATGCTGTCGCAGTTGTTGTCGAGTCCGTCGCAAAATTCCGGCTGGGCGACCGGAGCGTCGCATTCCACAACTCCCACATCGACAGTGCACAATCCTTTGCCCGTGCAAGCGCCGAACTCGTTGGTGATGGTGCAGGAAACCAGCTTCCCCACATCCTTCTGGGTGCACCGACAACTCTGGATGTTGGGTGTGCACAGGGAAAGTCCCAGGGAGTCGTCGAAGAGGCATTTGAAATCCGGGGGACAGTGGACGTGCTCAAGGCACGGTGCCATGCAGAACGAGCCCTCCAGGCCGACATCTCGGCACCAGGCTTCCGGGCAGGTCGAAGAGCTGCATTTCTCACAGGTTGGTGGGTTGAAAGGAACGCATCGAACCCCGGCATCCGTTTCCACGCACTGCCAACCCTGGGGGCATTTGGAGTTGGCGCAGGGAGGCACGCAGAAGCGCCCCCACTGGGTATCCATGCACGTCCCGTTTTCGCAGTTTTCGTCCCCCGTACAAGGTTCTCCGGCCCCTGCTGTAGCTGAAATGGCGTCCGTCGCATCGGGATTTGGCAAGTCATCTTCCAGGATGTCCCAATGTCCCAACTCGGTTTCCGACAGAAGGTCTTCCGGGGGTGCATCCGTGAGGTCTTGTGCGTCCAGTTGAGTTGCGTCTGGTGGGAGGTCTCGAAGATCCCATGGGTCTACGTCGAAGGGCACTGGAATTTCGGAGAGATCGTCGGCGATAAACTGGTCTTCCAGGCTGTCTGGAGGTGCGTTCATGGCGTCTCGCTGGACGCTTCTTCCCCCGGGGCATCCCGCCATCAGGAGTGTCAGCGGCAGTAGGAGCAGCGGCGCCCAGGTTCGTCTCACTGTCGTGGATGTCTCAGCCGACAAGTTCTTCATGGTTGAGATTATCAGATGAACCCACCCGAATTGCAATCACGCTTCAAGGTGCTCAAAGGCGACGACATCGGCGATGTCGGCGGCGTCAGCGAGGAGCATGACCAGTCGGTCCACTCCCACTGCGATTCCCACTGTGTCGGGGAGATTGGGGAGCGCTTCCAGGTAGCTTTCCGGAAGTGGTGGGGGTGTTCTTCCCAACTTCACGATGGCTTCGGAAGCTTCGATGAACCGTTGCCGTTGCTGCTCTGGGTCGTTTAGTTCCACGAATCCGTTGGCCAACTCGATGCCTTCTACATACAGCTCAAGGCGCAATGCGACTCTGGGGTCTTCGGGGGCCAGCCTGGCCAGGGAACCGAGGGGTGCTGGATACCTTTCGAGGACTTCGGGACCTCCCTTTCCCAACGTCGGCTCTACCTTCTCGACGAGATCCATGTCGAATTTCAACGGATCCAAAGGGGGCGTCAGCGGATCCCAGTGGGCCTCGTTCAAGAAGGCCTCCTGGACTGACGTGCGAGGAAAGGAAGCGCCGAAATCGATGGGCCTCTGCTGCCAGAAAAACTGCGTGGAACCCTTCACCGCCTGGCTGATGGCCGCAAAGAGATTTTGCAGATCTTCAACCAGAGGGTCCAAAGTGTTTCCCGGTCGGTACCACTCGAGGATGGCGAACTCTGGCTGATGCCGTGAGCCCCGCTCTCCCTGTCGATGTGACCGAGCGATCTGGTAGATAGGGCTCAATCCGGAGGCCACGAGCAATTTCATTTCCAGCTCGGGGGAGGTGGCAAGGAACCGATCGCCGGCCTGAACCGGCTCAATGTGTTCCTCGGTGGCTACGGTCTTGAGGAGTTGGGGGGTGTGCACTTCGACGAAGCCTTGGGAGTCGAAAAACCCTCGAATGGCTTTGAACACCTGGTGGCGAACCTTCAACCGTCTGTGACGGCCTTTGAGGCGCGTCAGGAGCGGCGAATCACTTGTTGACTCGCTCGACATAGTCTCCGGTTCGAGTGTCGATTTTCACGAACTCGCCCTGCTTGATGAAGAGGGGGACCTGGACGGTGTATCCGGAAGCGACTTCCACGGGTTTGGTAGCTCCAGAAGCCGTGTCACCCTTGATCCAAGCTTCGGACTGTGTGACCTCCAGGACCACGAAGTTGGGAAGCTCGATACCGATGGGTCTTCCGTCGAAGAGCAATGCCTTGACGACCATGGAGTCCACCAGGAAATTCTGGGCCTCTCCAACATCGTCTTGGTGGAGCTGATATTGCTCGTACGTCTCGCTGTTCATGAAGTGGAAGTATTCCCCTTCCCGGTACAGGAACTGAATGTCCCGGTCTTCCACGTCGGCAACCTCGAACCGTTCGCCGGAGCGATAGGTGCGATCGAATTGGGAGCCTGTGTTCAGGTTTTTCAGTCGGCACTTGTACAGCGCCTGCCCTTTGCCTGGTTTGACGAACTCCATCCCCACGAGCAGGTGGGGGACATTCTCCAACATGATGGCCAGCCCTCTCTTGAGCTGCCCAGCTTCGATTCCTGCCATGTCTTCACCTCTAATTCCTCAAGTACGAAACGGCCGCATTTTGACACAACGGCGGGGAGCGGCGCAAGCGCTTTCACTTGCGAGTTGGGTGGTGTAGACTTCCGGCGAGTTGGAGGGCAGGGAATGATTCTTGGGATCAACGACGGGCACGACGCTGGGATTGCTCTTCTCGATGACTTCGGGGAGGTGTTATACGCTGCCAACGAGGAGCGTTTCACCGGCGTGAAGCAGCAGTGGGGCATGCCGTGGCTGGCCCTGGATGCCGGATTGCGCCACGTGGGAGCTACCGGTGGAGATATCAACACCGTGGCCTTCGGGTTTGAAGGGCTAGTGGAAACACAATCGAGCAGTTCCCTTCAGCGTCGAGAGGTCGGCGGAACTCGGCGTCTGTTCACATTGGCCTCGGCCGTGGCCGGTCCTTTGATGGAAACAGGGTTGGCCCGTGAAGGGATTCGCCTGTTGGCCGGGAGTTTCCGCAGAAACAGTGCCGATGTCAGGCTTCTCCTCAAGAAATTGGATTTTCATCCGGCGTTACGCTTCGTCAATCACCACACTGCTCACGCTGCCAGTGCATATTTTTCCTCGGGTTTTGAGGATGCTGCCGTGATCACCATCGACGCCGGGGGGGACGGAGTGTCTGGGTCTCTATGGGCTGGGGAGGGTGGGAAGCTGATCCATCGGGAGTGGCTATCGAGGATTCACTCTCTGGGGGATTTCTGGTTGGCGGTGACGTTGCTTTGTGGCTTTGACCCTGACAAGCACGGCGGCAAGATCACCGGGCTTGCTGCCTATCGACCCAATCCCGAGGCTCTCCAGGCCTTGAAGGGATTGTATGAGCCCGTTGAGGGGCGGTTTGCCATCCGGAATCGTCACCATCTTTTCTGGCATCGTTTGGTGCATCGCTTGCGAAAGGTGATGGCCCCGTACAATCGTGAGGAGATCGCTTGGGCTGCGCAGCGGTTGTTGGAGGAGCTGGTGGTGCATCTCGTTCGGGAAGGGATTCGTCAAACGGGGCATGACAGGGTGGCAGTAGCCGGTGGGGTCTTTGCGAACGTTCGATTGAACATGGAGATTGTAAAGCAGGCTGGGGTCTCTTCTTTTTTTGTCCACCCGCACATGGGGGACGGAGGGACTGCCATGGGGGCGGCATGGCAAGTGTTGTCGCAGCGCCGAAGGGTTCTACCCCGGGCCTTTGAGCATGTGTTTTTTGGCGACTTGGCTTCGGTGGAGACCGAGGAGTCACCCGAAGGGCTGGTTTCGTCGGGCAAGCTGAACCTAGAGGAGTTGGTTCTTCGCACAGCGGAGGCGCTCCAGGAGGGGAAAGTCGTGGCGGTGACCCGGGGGCGGATGGAATACGGACCTCGAGCGTTGTGCCACCGGAGTATTTTGCACCACCCGTTTGACCCCACCGTGATGGATTGGCTCAATGAGCGTCTGGACCGTACCGAGTTCATGCCCTTCGCTCCGGTTCTAAGAGAACGGGACCTCCATCGGTACTTCAAGGATGTGGAGTCCACTCGTCTCGCAGCTCGTTTCATGACTGTGTGTCTGAAGGCAACCGCCAAAGCCCGCAACGAGGCGCCGGCGATTGTTCATGTGGACAATACGGCTCGGCCTCAGACGGTTGCTCGGGGGACTGATCCATTCATGTACGATTTGCTCACCGAGTTTGGCCGTCGCAGTGGTACCCCGATTCTCATCAACACCAGCTTCAATCGCCATGAACAGCCCATCGTACGCACGGAGAGGCAGGCTTTTGAGGAGTTGCGTCGTGGGGTTGTGGATTGGCTGGTATTGGACGATGCCATCTGGACTCGGGGGACTCAGTGACGAGGGGAACCATTCGACGGGGTCCGTTCAGCCTTCTCCTTCATCCGAATCGCTCTTCCTGAAACGTTTCGACAGTTTGGAAGCGAGGGAGCGGATTTTGGTTTCCATGGTATCCTCGTCCTCATCTCGCTCTGAGGAGGGACCGCCGTCTGCCTCACTGCTTCTCAGGAGCTGTTGGGCCATGCGGTAGGCAATTCCCTTCGCATCGCTGCTGCCTTGGTGGTGTGTGGAGGACTTCACGTCCAGCTTTCCAATGAGCTCCCACATTCTCTCCCGAGTCATCTTTTCTTTTGCCGATTCTTCACTGGCGGTCTTGTTGTCAGAGAGGTGATGGCCTTCGAGTTCGGGGAAGGCCTCGCCCTGGTCTTCGCCGGTTTCCACCAGGCCGGGAAACTTCACCTGCGATCTCTTGAAGTCGAAGTAGGCAGGTTCACGAAGGCTCACATTGACTGTCGGAAATGCCGCGGGGGGAATGTGAAAATGAAGAACCCGGTCGAGAAAGACATTGAGGTGTTTGAGTCCCATGGGGCTGACCGCCTTGTTGAAACGCAACTCGACGAGGCCCTTGTCTTCGTGGATTTTTTCCACTCGGGCAAAGAGCTGAACCCGCTCTAAGGCGGAGTCCCCAGACGGAATGAGGGAGAGCACCAACTGCTTCTTCAACTCCAGGGGAATCTTTGATTGAACCAGTCCAAACCGACCTTTGATAAGTCGTAATTGCAGAGGAGCCAACCGTCCCTGGTAGCGGACCTGGAGGGGAACATTCACCCGCAGGGGAGGGGCGTCCCTTTCCACTGTGTCCTTCATGATCTGTTTCCTTGCTGGGGCTTTGGTTCACTTGATTGTAGCTACGGGCAAGGAGAATATCCAGAGGTCACTGCAATATGGGCGTTTGAACTGGACGTTCAGGATTGGCGGGGATCAGTCTTCGTCGGAAAGGCGGGCTGCAATTTTCCGAAGGAGATTTGCCACCCCTTTCCTGGAATTGCTGGTCTGCGCAGTGCGGTCGGCCGGTGCCAGGGGCTTGTTCCCCTCGATGCGGTCTTCGGTAACTGCACGAGGTGGCTCGTTCTTTTTGGGTGGAGCGATGGGCTTCGTGATGGGTCGAGTGATCGGTCCTCCCAGGTCTTCCGTGCGGGAACCTCCGCCCGAGAACTGGATATTGTCAAGCTGCTCCCAAATCTGCTCGGACACATCGACGCCGTATACGGAAAGGTTGCCCTGGGCGTCGGCAGCGGAGGTGGAATGTGTCAGGTCCCGCTGGGGGTGAATGGGTTGTGTCGGGGGGCCGGAGCGTTGCCGGGTACCCGCCTTTGGGAGAAGTAGCTCTTCTTCTGCTGGAGTCTGCGGCATCTCCGTCGGTTGTGAAGAGACAGGAGGGGCAGCATTTGCCTGCACAGGGGTTGATGGCGCCTGTCTCTTTCGGGAACCGGCGAAGATGGCATCGGGTTGAGGCAGTGGCGTCTTCTCCCCTCGAAATCCGGAGCTTCCCGGGGTGGGATCCTGCGCCCTCGCCGGTTCGGCACGATTTCGACTGGGTTGAGTCTTGGTCCGTTCGGGTTGCTTTCGGATGGGTTGCGTTTCCCGGCTCTCGACTCTCTGCTCGAAGTCGGGAAAGAGGATTCTTCCGCTTTCGAACTGGTATACTGCCGTACCTTCCGGGATGACGCCGCCGAGGGGCAGAGCGGACCTCTCCACTCCGATTCCGAGTCGATCTCTGAGATAGACCATCAGCGGTTTAAAAC
>CALFHQ010000156.1 GCA_937876385.1 uncultured Pseudomonadota bacterium | reverse complement strand
ATCGAACTCCCGGCAGGACAATCTCAGTGCCCCTTCGACGGCACCGATCTGAAGCCCGCGCCTGACAACTCGGGGATGACCACCTGCCCTCGATGCAACAGACAGTTCGTGCAAGGCCACCAATGCCCCCACGACCACACCCCTCTCGTCCCAACCGAACACAACCTGCGATGCCCCAGATGCCAGACCGACTACAGCGACACCTCCGCCGTCGTCATGGCACAACTCCACGAAATGGACGGGGTGTTCCTCCGGGAAGAGACCGAGCGAGCCTATCCCCACGGCGACCTCTTTGCCCATGTGGTGGGATACGTAAACGAAGTGAATCGAGAGGAACTCACCACACACCCGGATGTGTACCGACCCGGTGACTACACGGGGCGACGAGGCATCGAAAAGACCATGGAGGATGTCCTTCGAGGCAAAGCTGGAGAAGAAGTGACCTTCCGGGATCGACGCGGCCGAAGCATGAAACTCCTGGAGGAAGAGCCCACCCTGGCCAACCTCAAGTACGACCCAGCCGTCCCCGGAAACAACGTCGTGTTGACCCTTGACGTCGAGGTCCAGCGCATCCTTCAAGACGCCACTCGGAACCAACACTCCGTCGGCATTGTCGTCATTGACGTGGACAACGGCGAAGTCCTCGGGATGTACTCCTCACCGTCCTTCGACCCCAACGATTGGGCTGGACGCCTCACCGCCCGGCGAAAGAAGGAATACGACGACAACCCCTTCTACCCCATGATCAACAAAGCAGCGACGGCGTTTCCCCCAGCCTCCACGTTCAAGATCGTCACGGCGCTAGCAGCCCTCAATGAAGGGATCATTACCGTCGAAACGAAGATCAACTGCCCGGGACACTACGACTACTCCGGGCATCGATTCGGTTGCTACAACCGCTATGGACACGGAGATCTCGAACTGGAAAGAGCGCTTGCCGTATCCTGCGACGTCTTCTTCTATCGGCTGGGCGAATGGCTCGGCATGGACCGCCTCGAACAATACTCGAAGCTGCTGGGATTGGGGCGCCGAACAGGAATCGAAATCGGTGAAGACGCTGGCCTCGTTCCCTCTCGAGAATGGCACGAACGCCAGTCAAAGGGCGGGTTCCAGCCAGGATTCACCCTCTCCACCGCAGTGGGACAAAAGGACATTCGAGCCACCCCCCTCCAGATGGCCCTCGTCCTCGCCCAAATGGTAAACGGAGGGCACATCATTCACCCCTTCCTGGTGGACTCCATTCAAGACGAAGAGGGACACGTGGTTCGAAGCCTCAGAAAAGAGCCGGGAGAGAACCTGGGCTTCCCGGACCGGTACCTCAAGATCATCGATCAGGCCCTGGTGGACGTTGTCGAATCCGACGAGGGAACCGCCCACAACACCAAACTGGAGAGTATTCGTTTCGGAGCAAAGACCGGAACGGCAGAAGCCCGCCAGGTGAAGAAAGGGGTCGACCCTTACGTCGCCCGGTGGCTCGCAGAGGACCATGCGTGGACCATCGCCTTTGCCCCCGCCCAGAAGCCCCGCATCGCTGTGGCAGCCATTGTAGAGCACGGAGGGTACGGAGGGTCCATCGCAGGCCCCATCGTTTCAAAGGTTATTTACAAGTTGTTTTCAGCCGGATTGGTGCCGAATATCGAGGAGAACGAGATATGGTCACCCGCATCAGAGAGAGAAGATTCAACTGGAATCTTGCCGTAATTCCAGTCATCTTCCTCATCGCCGTCATTTCGCTCATCAACCTGCGAAATGCGGACTTCTACTCGGGAGACATCTTCCACCAGAAGCAGATCATCTGGTACCTGCTGGGGATCATTGTCGCCATCGTGGTGGCTGTTGTGGACCTGAAGCTCTTTGAGAGGCTGGCCTGGCCCATCTACATCGCCGTAGCCATTCTGCTCCTATTGACCCTCCTCGTAGGCAAGGAGGTCAACAACTCCAGACGATGGCTCGAACTCGGAGGGGTGAACATCCAAGCATCGGAACTCCTCAAAGTCTCCGTCGTGCTCCTCCTCGGAAACATCTTCAAGAATATTCGAAAACCCGAATATCACACCATAAAGACCCTCTGGAAGCCCATCGTATCCGTCCTCATTCCAGCCACCCTCGTGCTCCTGGAGCCGGACCTCGGAACAACCCTCCTGGTCCTCTTCACCTCCGCCACCGTCATCCTGTACGAAGGAGTTCGGTTCCGGTCGGTAGCGCTCCTTCTGGGTATCATTCTCCTCGTCGTCCCGCTGAGTTGGCAATTCGGTATCATCAAAGAATACCAGAAGAACAGAGTCCGACTGTGGCTCGATCCAGACCAGTTCAAGTGGGACGAAAAGTCAAAGAAGCTCCTGGACAAGACGCTGCAGCCGGAACAGGCCCGCTGGGCCATCGGCGCAGGCGGATTCCTCGGAAAGGGTAGCTTTCAGGCTTCCAAGACTCGCCTGAAATACCTCCCTGAAATGCAGACTGACTTCATCCTGGCTACCTATGCTGAAGAACACGGTTTCCTTGGCTGCACGGTGCTGGGAACGCTGTTCATGATTCTCTTCTTATGGGGAGCCTATGTGGCGCGCACGGCGAGGGACCGATTCGGAGTGCTCGTGGCCGTGGGAATCACGGCCTACATGTTCTGGCAATCGGTGATGAACATCGGCATGGTGACCGGAATGTTCCCAGTGGTGGGTATCACCCTCCCCTTCCTGTCCTACGGGGGGTCTTCCCTCCTCTCGGTGATGGTGGGACTGGGGCTGCTCATGAATATCGGGCTGCATCGGGGTCGAGTGTGACAGGGGAATACCGCGCCGGTGCAGGTGCTTTACTTTGGGGAACCGATGCCCTAGGTTGTTGACATGGCGTGAAGACAGGCCATTTGGAGGGTCTATGTGTCAGGAGAAATCTACGTCTCGAGTTCGAGGCACCCAGTCGAAGGGCAATCGACTCCCCGCTGGAAAGAAGGGCCATTCCCCTCCCAACCGGAATGGAACCAGCAAGCCTCGCAAGTTGCCGCAGAGGATCTACGAACAAGCGAGGGTTCTCGCAGACGAATCGCACATCCCGCTCAGGGAAGCTGCGAAGGTCGTCTCTGGAGAGCTCACATTAAAAGAAGTTCTCGTCCGTCTAAAGAGACTGGAAGAACTTCACGCCATGAAACGAGACGGAAAGCTCCTGGCCCGCTTCGTCAAGCCGGTGTTCAACGCCATCCTGTCCCTCGAAGACGCCCTCTTCCAAACCCAACTCACACGCATCAAGAACGGCCCAGACTACCGAAACTGCTTCCTCACCGAGTTTCAAGAAAACCAACAGCCGGTTACCATCGCCCTGCTCTCGGGGAAGATGGTCTCGGGAACCGTGGGAGACAACGGCAAGTACGATGTCACCCTCGTTGACAAGAACGAAGAGCACTCCGTGATCCCCAAACACGACATCAAATTCTACTTCCCCAGCCAAGAGAAGAAGTCGGTGCTGAAGAAGGTGCAATTCGGAGACGCCAAGGGCAAACTTGAGCCGGGAGCACTCGAAGACATGAACAGCCGCATCGACGTCAAGGCACGAGTCCTCCTGGAGCACCAGACCCGAGAAGGAGCCTGCACCTGGGAGACCGTCGAAGGAGACCTCATTCGAGGGTACATCCGCTGGTTTGGTCGCTGGGAAGTGAAGCTCGAAACCACCCGCAATGACACCATTATCCTCCTCAGACACGCCTTCAAGAGCATCCAATAGCCGGGAATCCCGTTGCCCCTTCCACAGGAATATGGTAAAGGCACACATCCAACGCTTTAGAGGAAGTCAATGAACGTGAAACTCCTATGGAATCTGGCGGCAACCGACAGCAGCAACGACTCGTTATTCATCATACTCCTGGTCGTGGCCGTGCTCGTTGGAGCCGGGGCCGTATTGTGGTCGAAAAAGCGTGGGAAACGTCCCACTGACCTCCGGGAAGACGCAGAAAAGGCCTTGGACGAAGAGGAAAGTGAAGCTCCCAGTCCCGCGGCAAAGGAGCCAACCCCACCGGTCGTTGCGACCAAGCAGCAACCCGACGTACTTCCCCTCGCCGAAGGAAAGAGCATCCGGGAGGGCCTCGAAAAAACCCGCTCCCAGGGATTCGTCGGGCGCCTTCGAGGGCTGTTCTTGAAAGAACTCGAGGAAGACCTCGAGGAACGCATAGAGGAAGTCCTCCTCACCTCAGATATTGGCATCCGCACAGCTCAGAAATTGATGACCACCCTGAAGGAGACCCTGGGCAAGAAGGATCTCACGGACAGGGACCTCGTCTGGGCACAGCTTCGCACCCACGTGGCCAAATTGGTGCTCGCCGGCCGAAACCCCGACGATGCCGTGGAAACCGAACACCCAACCCCCTTTGTAATCGCCGTCGTTGGAGTCAACGGAACCGGAAAAACAACCACCGTAGGAAAACTCGCTGCCCGCTACAAAGCTGAGGGAAAATCGGTCATGTTGGTCGCTGCCGACACCTTTAGAGCCGCAGCCTCCGAGCAATTGGAGATCTGGGCCAAACGAGCCGACGTCAGCTTCCATCGGGGAGAAGTGGAACAAGACCCCGCCTCTGTTGCCTTCGACGGAATCAAGAAGGGACTTGAAGAAAGAGTGGACATCATCATGGTGGACACTGCCGGCCGACTGCACACCAAGAAGAACCTCCTGGAGGAGCTGAAAAAGATCGTCAAAGTCATTGGAAAAGCCTGCCCGGGAGCCCCCCACGAAACCCTCCTGGTGTTGGACTCCACCACCGGACAAAACGCCATTCAGCAAGCGGAGATCTTCCACGGAGAGGTGGGTGTGGACGCCATTGTCCTGACCAAGCTGGACGGAACAGCCAAAGGTGGGGTCGTCATAGGCATCTGCGACATGATGCAGATTCCTGTCAAGTATATCGGCATCGGGGAAGCCGTGGAAGACCTGAGACCGTTCCATCCAGACGACTTCGTAGACGCCCTCTTCGGCAACGCCGACTAACCTCCGCCGACGGCCCGGTGCCGCCGCCTCACACCTCTTCGCCCCCGCCACCCCTTGCCAGGAACCGACCAGGGAAATTGCTTGCACCCCCCCTTTTCTTCGGTTAACATGGCTCCATTGAAGTGCGGGGGACCTGTATGCGAAAACAACTGTTCATCCTCCTTATGGTGGTCGGAGTGCTCCTGCCCTTGCAGGCTAAAGCTCAAGACGCCTTCGAGGAGGAATACCACAAGAACATCAAGGTCTATCAGCTCAAGCCCATCCTGGAACGGAATCGGGTGGAGATCATTCCGTTTGGCGCCTTTTGCGTCAACCCGAACATGATGAATCACATCGGGTACGGCGGTTTCCTCGGCTTCCACTTCAACGAAGCCATCTTCGCCGGCGTCCAATACACCAAGTTCTATTCCTTCCCCTCCTTCACCAAGGACCAAGTGAAGGACCTCTACAGCCTCTTCCCGGAGCGCTCGGAGTTGGACTACAACGTCACGGCGAGATTCGCCTGGACTCCATTCTTCGCCAAGGGAAACTTCCTCGGAATGCTGACCTACTGGGACGCTTTCATCTTCGGGGGCGGGGGAATCACTCGAACGAAGCTGTCCGACTTCGCTGGAACCGGCGAGTTCGGAGTCGGCGGACGCTTCTTCATCACCAAGGGGATCGCCCTTACGTTCGAGTTCTCCGACATGCTTTATGCCGAGTCCTTCCGTGATGGAACGTCCGTCCTTCATAACGTGATGGTTCGCGGCGGACTCTCCGTGTTCCTCCCCTATGGCTTCTCCTACAGGTCTGAGAAATGATGCGAAAGAGCCTGGCAATTGCATTTATCTGCCTTCTGTCCGTACCCGCCTTTGCGCAGGAATACGACATGAAGAAGGCTCCGGTGGTTCGCAACAAGCTCAATTTCCGAGCCGGACGACATGAACTGTCACCCGGATTCGGTATGACCCTCAGCGATAGCTATTTCCGGAACATCATCATGTCAGTCTCCTATGACTACCACGCCATGGACTGGCTTAACTTCGGAATCACAGGCGGGTACGCACTCCCCATCAAGACGGGGCTGGCACAGAACATCGAAGACGAAAAGACCACCGACACCGCCGCCTACTCCATCCCGGCAACACACCTGGGGGTAGTGGCCAACGCACACGTCGGATTCACCCCCCTCTCGGGCAAGTTTCTCCTCGTCGGCGCAGCAGTGGTTCACTACGACCTTCACCTCATGGGCGGAGTGGGAACCCTGCAGGTGTTGTGGAACTCAGAGGCCGCCGGCGATGTCGCTGCCGACGATGAGTTCGTTATCGCTCCCGTCTTCGGCGGCGGCATTCGCTTCTTCGTGGACCGGGGAATCTCCATCTCCGTCGATGTCGTGGACTATTTCGGAAATATGTATACGGCGGCAAAGGACGATCTGCCCGGCGAAGTAACCCCTCCCGACCGAAACTGGACCCACAACATGGCCGCCATGCTCACGGTAAACTTCTTCCTCCCCTTCACCATCAAGGCAGAAGAAGACTAGGAGATTCATCATGCGTAACATCGTTGCCCTTCTTCTGCCCCTCCTCGTCCTTGTTGTGCTTCCATCCACAGCACAAGCAAGCCATTACCCCCTGGACGCAGTCTCCTTCATCCCAACAGAGCACAGCGCAGCTCTCCAGAAGGCCGGTTGGACCGAAACCAAGGATCTCCTCAACGCACTCCTCACCCCCAAGGCGCGAAAAACCGCCGCCAAAACAGTTCAAATCGACGAGGACACTCTCCTTCGATACGCACAACTCTGCGATCTCCTGAGAATCCGTGGAATCGGCCCGAAAATGGCCCAAGTCATCCACTATGCCGGCTTCAAAACAGTGGCCCAGCTCAAGAAAGCCAAACCGGCAGCGCTGGCCAAAGCCATGAAGATTGCAAACCAGAAGTATCGAGTCTCCGAGCTCCTCCCGCAGGAAGAAACCCTGGTCGACTGGATCGCACAAGCCCAAAAGCTGCCTATCATAGTCAAATAGCTGCAGTTTGAACCTATACGGAGTGTCTATGCCGAAACAACAAAACGAGTCGGCGCAAAGACGCACCGCTCTGCGCCGGTGGCTCCTCCTTACCGCATTGGCGATGGGAGCGCTTACCGCAATGTCCCTCCTGCTCGGCCCCTATCTCTGGAACCAGGCACAAGGACGCACCCTCGTCTTCTTTGTCTACCTCTTCTGGATGGCCGCCATGCTCGGCGCAGCCTTCGTGGCAGCGACTTTGGTCATCCATCTCCTTTTCCCGGCGGCCATCGCCCAGAGAGACAATCCCCACCGCAAAGCGCCCCCAAAACCAGACGACGACGAATTCATGGAACCGGACAACAACATCGCCCTGTTCCAACCCCTGAGCCTCTACTACTCCCTCTTTGTGGTGCTCTTTCTCCTGGCCTCCATCGGACTCTCCAACCTCCTCTCCAAGTCGGCCCTGTCCCAGTTCGTACACATCCAGTACGAGGCCATGTCACGCTCCAAAGACTCCCAGGAATTGCTCAACCTCTTCCAGGAACTCACCGAAATGGAGCAGTCCGACGAAGTCTCCCACTTCACCCGAAAGCTCCCCGATTTCTATGACAATGCAGACGAATTGGTCAGAGCAAAGGCCTTCCACACCACCGCCGTCATGGCCCGACGCACAAACATTAGCATCGCCATCTTGAACCAGAACGGAGAACTGGCAAACGAGCGCTGGGAACCCGAGCTGCTGAAATGGTTCAAAGACGATGTCGCTCCCATCTTGAAAACACTGTACAAGAGAGAGATCGAACCCAAGTCCGAGATCGTCCTGGCCCTGGCCTGGATCATCCGAGAAGAGGATACATCCTTCTTCTCAACCCTCTTGAGTGACCGCAAGACCCCACCAGACGTTGCTTCCCGCGCAGCAACGGGGCTGGGCAATATCGCCACCATGGACGCTGCAAACATCCTCGTCGCAGCCCTCCCCACCCTCCAAAGCGAGGTGAGACTCCAAGCGCTGTGGGCGCTCCACGTAATCGGCGATACCATGAAACCGGACATGGAAGATGAAGCCCAAGGGGAAACCCTTCTCACCCTGTGCCAAGATATCCTGGATGCATCCAGAACCTTCGAGCCGGCAAACCGATGCGCCGCACTCATGGCCACCCGGACCTTCCAACACGCCGGACTGACAAAGACCCTCATCGACCTCTTCGAGAGCGACTGGAGCGATATACAGTGTCCCCGTATCGAAATTCAACCCCTCTACGGCCCACCTCGACTCTTCGTCAGCAAGGATGCCATGCGCTGGCACATCCTCGAGTTCCTCGCCGACATCGGACGCAACAACCCAACACTCTCCAATTGGCTCCTGACACTCCCCCCCGACCCCACCCGAAACCCTCGCGTCACAGAGGCCCTCACCAACCTCAAAGAGAACCTCCAATAGTCCTGCAAACCCGCCTCTATGGCCGGTTCAAAACCCTTGCAATGGCCTGGGGTGCGTGCTACATTGCCCGATATTGCACCCCTGAGGTGCGGAAGTTTTGAAGCGGTAGAGATCCTAAGGAGGTTTCAGTATGGCAGACGCCCTCGGAATGATCGAAACAAAAGGTTTTGTGTCTATGGTGGAAGCATCCGACGCCATGGTGAAGGCGGCAAAAGTCGAGCTGGTTCACTACGAGAAAATCGGCGGCGGCTATACGACAGCCATTGTTCGTGGCGATGTTGCGGCAGTGAAAGCAGCCGTGGAAGCAGGCGCTCGGCAGGCGGAACGCGTTGGAGAACTGGTCTCCGTACACGTCATCCCCCGACCCCACGCCAACGTCGACGCAGTCCTTCCGCTGGGACGCCGTTCCGAAGACCTCAAGTAGGGAACAATCCTTCGGGAACCCCCTGGCGGGTGTAGTTCGAGAACGAAATAGCGCTCTTGTCGAGGAGAAACCATGCTGATGGGTAGAGTAGTCGGCACGGTCGTGTCTACTCGTAAGGATGAGGAACTCGTGGGCCTTAGGTTCATGCTGGTCAAACAGCTAAGCCTCGGGCTCGAAGAATCCAACACCTTCGTGGTAGCCGCTGATGCCGTTGGAGCAGGGGTGGGCGAAGTGGTCCTG
>CALFHQ010000155.1 GCA_937876385.1 uncultured Pseudomonadota bacterium | reverse complement strand
GGGTAGGTGGATTCAGACGCCATGATTCACCCCGCTCAAGGGTTTGGAACAGATGTCCTATCGTGTCGCACATTCCCAGGTTGTTGGCAAGTCAAACTCCGTTGAGCCGTGGGAGTGGTAAAACCGACGCTTCACCTTCTCCGGTTCTAAGAAACCCTTCACCCCTGTGACGGTCCCTGCGACCCGGACTGATTCTCTTTGCTGGCTTGCAATCTCTGGATTCGTTTGTGGATCGACTCGTTCCCCCCCGGGGTTCGTTGGAGGGCTTCTCGGGCCCAATGGAGCGCCGATCGCTTGTCTTTGCTCCCCCATTCCAGGCATTTGGACAGCTCTTCGCAGGGGGTGGGATGGTCGGGTGCGTTGGTGTGGGCTCGTCGCCAGATAGACTCCTGCACGCTCCAATCCCGGTTGAGCTTTCTGCGGGCCTGGGCCAGGTAGTTGGCAGCGGCGACTGCGTCGTCGTCCGTGCTCAAGTCGAGGGCAGATTCCAGGAAGCCGACTGCTACGTCCGGCCTTGCTGCCTCGAGGAAGAGGCGTCCGACGTTTCGGTCTACGGTGGGTTGGCCGTGGGGCACTCCGGGGATCAGGAATCGAAGGAGGAGATGGGCCAGGTACGCCAGGGAGACGATGTCCCAGTAGTTGTGATCGATGACGGCGCCAATGAGGGATTCGTCCCGGTTCATCAGGAACCCGAAGTAGATCTGAGGGACGACACTCCCGGGGACATCGTCTTGACGGTGAAACCCGAGGACTTCTTCTTCCACGGTGGCGAGGTTGTGGCGAGCGAGGGTACCTCCCAGAACCCGACGTCCAACGTGAAGGAGGTCGAGGTGGGGGAGGAGTCTCAGTTCGGCCTCTTTCCGGTCCATGAATCGTTGGATGACGAAGCGGCTCTCCAGAATCGACTTGTCGAAGGACTTCCCGTTGTAGGAGACCAGGTATCTTCGGTCTTTGAGACGTTCGAGGACACAATGTAGCTGGGCCATTTCCTGGTCAAAGTCGTCCATAAAGTACTGCTCGACGACGAAGGTGTTGCCTTCAAAGAAGCCCAGGCCAACCAGGAAGGCTACGTTTCCGGCCCCGTGGGAGAGGCTGGTGGACTCGACATCGAGAAAGAGGGCGTGGTTTCGGTCAAAGCCCGCCAGCCTGGGGTCTTTGAGGATCCCGGCCAGACGAGTGGTTTCGGGCAAGAGCACTCTGGAGAGTTCGGGGAGGGCGTCTGGATAGTCGAGGTGTTCCACCCGACGAATGAGGCGAACGGGGCCGTACGGTGTGTCTTTGATTTCACCGGGGATGCCGCTGTTGTGGGCGCTGGGTAAGATCCCATCCTTCGTTGTTGTGGTGGGGCCCTCGACTGCAGTCTCTGGTTCAATGGTGACGAGACGTTTGAAGCGGTCGAGGAGGTCACTGGCCAATGGGGTCCTCCATCATTTGGAGAATGGTCAATGCGATGGTCTTTGGATTGTACACATCCACGGACGCCGGGCCAATACAGGAAGGGCACCCGGAGTCGCAGGGACAAGAGCTGATAAGTCCATGAGCCTGCACCACCAGGTCGGGGAGGAGGTCGTAGACCCGAG
>CALFHQ010000154.1 GCA_937876385.1 uncultured Pseudomonadota bacterium | reverse complement strand
GCATTATCACCGACGATTGCACGCCCAAGACCTGCAAGAACGTCTTCTGCCAGAACGGGAACTGCCTGTACGACGACAAAGAGAACTGCTGCATCCACGACGGGGCTTGCGACGACGGCGACTTGTGCACCATCGACCGTTGCGTGAACAGCCTGTGCGAGCACGAGGCCATCCCTGGCTGCTAGGACGAATCCGCTTCCCTCTTAGAGGTTAGAGGTGCCATGCCCCTCACACCCAACATTTCAGACCGTATCGACGAAATCCTGCCGGGCCTTTTCCCTCCGCTATGCGCTGTATCAGCCAAAGAGGACCTTCCCCCGCAGGCTTCCAATCGTTCGTACCATCGACTGCTCCTGAAGGGAGACAACGCTCCTTCAAGCCTCATCGTCATGGTCTTGCCTCCAGACCCCTTCTTGTCCGAGGAATCGGACGATGGGGGACCACCCACCGAGTTGCCCTTTGTGACCATGCAGCGCTTCCTTCGTTCACGGGGCTTGCCGGTTCCTGAGGTGTACGGCGACTTCACGGCGGAGGGCTTCCTTCTCCTCGAAGATCTGGGCACCCAGACGATGCTGAACAAGATTCAGCACCATTCCAGCCTGGAAGAGACACAAAAGTGCTACGAGAAGGCCGTGGATCTCCTGGTGGCGTTTCAAAATGCCACGCAGGAGCCGGCTGAAAACGTTGCCTACTCCCGAGGCTTTGACGACGCCCTGCTCATAGACGAGCTTCACCACTTTGAAGAGTGGTTGTTGCAGGAGTGGGCGGGGGTGTTTCTTCCTCGTGCTGAAGAGGAACTTCTTCATCAGCAGTTTGAGGAGATCGTGGCGGGGCTGAAACGCTACCCCTATCGCCTTGCGCATCGAGACTTTCAGTCCACCAATCTCCTGACTCGAGGGGAGGGATACGTTCTCATCGACTTTCAAGATGCGTTGATGGGACCTGCTGTGTACGACCTCGTTGCGTTGCTTCGTGATTCTTATGTGGAGCTACCTTACGGCATGGTGGAGGAGTTGGCGCTGCGCTTCTACGAGGCCAGAGCCGCCGAGCTGGCCATGAGCTTGGACGAGTTCATGGCGTTCTTCCATTTGCAGACTTTGCAGCGCAAGCTCAAGGATGCCGGTCGGTTCATCTTCATCGACCGGGTCAAGGGAAACCCCAACTTCCTCCCCTTCGTTCCTGCGACCCTCCGTTATGTCAAGGACGCCCTCGTTAGACTTCCCAATGCTGCTCCGCTGGCTTCCCTCATTGGTCCGGTGTTTGAGCGGTAGCGGGTGCCAATTCGGGGTTTGACTGGAGAGCGGCAAAGAGGGGAAGGTAGTGGTTTGTGAGGGGTTCAAAGACCAGGAAGGCAAAATCAAGACGGCGCAGAGGGTCAGTCCCCCAGAGGACTCGGTCGGGGCCGTACGAAGTCGCCGGCTCTCCTTGTTCCCGGGCCTTGACGACATCGGCGTAAAGGGGAGTGCCCTCCAGCCGATCCGTGGAGGCCACAAGATACATGGAGAAGAAGGGGTCGACAAAGCAGGCAATGTCGTCCTTATCCTGGACTTCCTGGCCGATATTGCAGCTTCCCTCGGAAAACACTCCACGCGGCCATTGTTCGGGGTAGACATAGGCCTTCTGGTCTGGAGTTCGAGTTGACTCCAGGGGCCATCTCGGGGTGTCGAAGCGCAGGTTCAGATGCGACCACACGGCCCCAAGGGTCAAAATCAAAGTCACCACAGCAGCGGCCTGAACGAGTTGAGAAAACAGGTTGGTGGCCCAGTTGGGACGCTCTTGGAGTCCTGGCACGACGAGGCCGATGACGAATCCGGCGATGGTACCTCCCAGGTGTGAGAAGTTGTCCACGTTGCCGGCAAAGAGGCCGTAGATGACCGAGACAATTCCGATGGTCGCAGGCAACCCAACGACATAGGAACGGATGAACCGAGGGATTGCATTCCAACGCTGCAACGAGTAGCCCATGGTTGCCCCGAGCATGCCGAACATGGCCCCGGAGGCGCCTACGGAGGGCACGGAGGAGAGCCAGAAGGAGAGGAGGCTTCCCACAGCCCCTGACACCATGAACACCAGGAGTACGACTCGACGCCCCATGGTATTTTCGACGAACCACCCCAGCAGCAGCATCCCAATGCAGCTCACCGAGAGGTGCACGAAGCTGACATGAAGGAAGGCAGCAGCGAGAAGTCGCCACCACTCTCCGTGGGCGATGAGGAGGTTCACTTTGGCCCCGGCGACGAGGATGTAGTACAGGGCTCGCTCGGGGTCATTATCGGCAAATTGGAGGACGAGGAAGTGCATGAAGGTCAACAGGACAATAATACCCAGGGTCGCCAGCGGAAGATTCGACAGTCGCCCCATGTAGTCGGACTCCCGCTTCCACTGGCGAATCAGTACCTCGTCTTCGGGGAGTTCCTCCTCCCTCTTGTTGTCGGGAAGAATGGGGAGTCTCACTTCTGCACCTTGCGTCCCAGGGCGTCCTCGATGCTCTGGATCTTTCCCTGGATGCGGCCGGTGCTTCCTTTTCGGTCGTCAATGGAGACATGAGTGACGACCCGGTCGGCCACCGACGCCATCATATCGTGGCACTCCTTTATCAAGTCGAAGACACGGTCGCTGTCTCCTTCGACGATGGTCCCCATGGCTGTCAGGCGATATTCCAGACCACATCGGTCGATGAGGTCGACCACCAGCGCCACGTATTTCGAGAGACTCTCTCCCTTGTCCATGGGGGAAACGGTAAACAGGGCAATCATAATGTCCTCCCGTGCTGTGCACCTTGTGATCATAGGCACACTTCAGCGGCGGATTCAAGTTGGTGTAGCCGTCAAGGCGGGAGTTCTTGACGAATGGCGTCAAAACGCGTTGAATACGCTTGGAGGCAAGTTCCGACGAGGAGGGTGCGGTGAGTGACGATTCCAAGCTGGCCAGCTTTCACGACTTGAGCGTGATTCGACTGGAGGACACCATTCGGGCTCTGGACGCCATGGGGGAGGGAGTTGCCGTGGTCTCTGTGGAGGGCAAGATTCGCTTCATGAATCGCTCCATGACGGAGCTTGCCGGACGAAACATGCTTCCGGGTCAGCAGGCCACCTGCTGCGACATCTTGAAGCACCACAAAGACGAAGCGGACGCTTGCCCGGTTCACCACTATCCTCGGGGGAAGCCCGGGCACTTCGAGGTGTTCTTTCCTGAATACCGCTACTACGAGGAGCAGGTTTTTCCGGTGGTGGAGGGGGGAAAGCCCACAGGCTTTGTCATAACCGTGCAGGACCGGACCAGCCAGAATCTGGCTTCCCAGGAGCGCCGTCACCTCTATCTCCAGGTGGAAGAGGCGTTGCGAAAGTTGAAGGGATCTGAAGAGGAAAAGCAGCGGCTCGCCGAGCAGTTGCGAGAGACCGAGTACCGTACCGGCCTGATGAAGCTCGCGTCCATCGTCTTCGGGGAGTTGAACAGAGCCTCTCGACTGTTGCAAGACGGGATGAAAGTGTTGCGGGAGAGAGAGGAAGCGGGAACGTGCACCGCAGAAGAAGTGCGGGAGACTCTGGACGAGTTGCTGGCGGCGGCTTCCCGGACGTCCCGCATTCTGGAACATCTGGAACAACTACGCTTGGGGGAAGTGAACGGCGCCCAGGAGTTGTCCCTTGACGCTGTCCTCCAAGACGCGGTGGATTCAAGCAGGGAGTTGGCTTCTAATCGAGGGGTAGAGATCCGTGTAGAGAGAAATTCCCCTCCTGCGGTGTCTGGAATTCGCCCTCAGATCACCGGGGTCTTGTCGAGCGTCATCTTGAATGCGGTGGAAGCCTCCATGGCCAACGGTGGAGTCGTAACCGTGCGCAGCGGACGGGATCATCGCTCCTCCTTTGTGGAAGTTCACGATGAAGGATTGGGGATCAATCCAGAGCACCTGGAACAGGTCTTCAATCCCTTCTTCACGACCCACGGAACCAGCCGTAGCGTGGGGTTGGGACTTACCATTTGCCTGGCCATTGTCCAAGCTCACGACGGACAAGTCGAGGTCAATAGTGAGCCTGGCGAAGGCACCCGAGTGCGTATTTCGCTCCCTCTGAACTGACCTCTTTTTCTCTCCCTCTAGATTCCGAAGAAGGACTTGATTCGAGCCATGAGGGATGCGCTCTGAGCATGGGTGGACTGTGCGTCCTGGGCCCGCTTTGTTGCGTGCTGCTCCTCCACCTGGATCTTCCGTTGCACCACGATGTCGCTGATCCGGCCGACGAGGTCAGGATGGCGCTCGAAGACCTCTTTGAAGTTGTCTTTGTCAATGACCAGGAATTCGGTATCCACCCTGGCCTGGACGGTGGCAGACCGGCGCTCTCCGGTCATGAGAGACATCTCTCCAAAGAAGTCGCCACGCTTGAGAAGGGCGACCTCAGCAGTCTGTCCACTGGTAACATCCCTCGACAGGACCTCTGCAATGCCGTCTCTGACCACATAGAAACTGTAGCCGGCGTCCCCCTGGCGAACGACCTCTTCCCCTTGTGCGTACTTCTCATCTCGGGCGCCTGTCGCCAGCCGTTCGATGTCGTCTGCAGGAAGAGGGGCAAAGAAGGGGATCCGGTTGAGGAGCTTGCTCTTTTCATCCTGATCCCGTCGATGGGAGTCCGCCTCGGTAGCCTCATGTTCCTTGGGGAAGGTCACTGCGAGATCCTGGATGGGGAAAGGAATCTTGATGTTGCTTCGCTTGAGCCCGTACCACAGCTTCGAGTGGACCTCATCGGAAATTCGCTCGCGTAAGGGGAGATCGTCAATGAAATAGGTAACTCGATAGGCGATGGAGTAAGCGGAGTATTCCACAAGGTAGATCTCGGGTGGAGGGGTTCGAAGAATCCCGTTGATTCTGAGGAGGGTATCCATGAAAGCCTTCTTCGCCTTGTTGGGAGGGAGGCTGTAAGGAAGACCAACGACGAGGCTCTGTCGCAAGACCCCCGTAGGTCTCGACAGGTTTCGAAAGGAGCTCTTGGTGATTACGGTGTTTGGAATCACCACCACTTCCCGGTCCAAGGTGAGCACCTTCACGGAGCGCCAGTTGATCTCAATGACTTCCCCCTGAACTCCCTCGAATTCCACCCAGTTTCCCACTTCAAAGGGCTTCTCCATTTGCAGGGCGAGCCCCCCCATGATGTTCCCGAGGGTGTCTTGCATGGCGAGACCCAAGACGATACCGACGAACCCGGCGGAGGCCAGAATGGCGGTCAAGTCGAGCCCCTGGTGCCCCAGCACGACGAAGAGAGAGACAAAGAAGACGATGATAACCAGGAGGTCCCGGATGATCACCGGGAACTGCATCCTGCGAACTCGAACAACGAAAATGTCGATGGCCACCACCCCGGCCACAAGCACCGCCGCCAGGGTCAACGCTGTGAGCGCAGTGAGGTAGAAGACCCGGGTCAACCCGTATGACGTGGGAGAGAAGGCAGCGGACATGAAGAGGGTAAAGAAATACGCCCCAAGAGCTATGTACGGGGAGCGCAGCTTGTGCCGAATGTACGAATCATCCGTGATCTTCCTCAGCCCAAGGACGAGAAGGAACAGGACCATGGCAACCACGAAATTGACGACGTTGGCATGCAAGTAGAGCCACACCTGTTCGAAGTACCCGACCGAGGGGGTGCTCCCCTCTGGAAGCGGCGCGAAGATGCCGCCGCTGGTCCCTTGTGCCAGCAGAAACGTGAAGAATGCCATTGGGAGCCCCATCGTTTTCTCCGTGATATTGGACCGTCCGATCGCCCTGGGTTTTGCCCGCTCCAATCTGCCCGTTGTGCGGTTTGCTGTCAAGGTTCCTTGACGGCAAAGGACCCATCTTCTAAGCTCACTCGCTGTCGGGCTGTGCCTCGACTGCCGGAGTCTTCATGCGAACGTGCCTCAAATGCGGCCGTCCAGGCCCTCTCAACCGAGACCAATGCCTCTACTGCGGTGGAGAACTGTCGGACGAAGTCCTCGAGAGTCGAGGACTGAAATGCCCTCGATGCGGAAACGAGATGGAGTCCATGGAGTCCGAGGGGGTCACTCTCGACGTGTGCTTTCAATGCGGCGGAACCTGGTACGATCCAGGAGAATTGCAGCAGAGCGTGGAAGGAGCGTTGACCAACATTGAGGAACCCGGCAAAGGCGCCGCAGCTTCCCGTGTCCAGGCATCGACACCCGAGGAGCTCCGCTACCTCAAGTGCCCCAGATGTCAGGCCTCGATGAATCGAAAGAACTTCAAGCGAGTCTCGGGAGTGATGGTGGATGTCTGCCACGCCCACGGCGTCTTCTTGGACGGCGGCGAGTTCGAGGCCATCGTCGCCTTTTTCGCCAGCGACGGGCAGAAGAGGGCGCAGCTTCGAGAGCACGATGAGCTGCGTGCCCGTGAGAGTCGAGAGCGCATGGAGCGCCAGAAAAAGAGCAAGGACGCTCGAGAAGCGTTTCTGCACTCTCGGCGGGGCCTCGTCCGCCACCTCTTCTTCTAAACCGTTTTCAAGGATTGGGGAATATGTCTCGTCCCGGCTGCTTTACATCACTCCTCGTCTACTTTGTCATCTCGTACATCCTGGGACGAACCGGAGTGCTGGGACTCGCCAACGGAATCTATACCTTCTTCCTGACCATGCTCATTCTCTCCATGTGGCCCTCGAAACGGCGAACGGGGACCAGCAACGTCACCGACCTCATGGAGTACTTCTGGGACAAGGGGGACCGCCGCTCTGCCGTGGCCTTCGCCACTGCACGAGCCTGCTATTTTGTGGCCGCAGCGGACGGCTATGCGTCTCCAGAGGAGATGGCCAGCATCGTCGGGTTCTTCGCACGGCGTGGAGCCAATTCGCAGTTCATGGCGCTCCTGGACCGAGACCTCACCCATTTCCAAACCGATCCAGACATCCGAAGGGTCGCATCGGTGCTGAAGGAAGGGGCGGCCCACTACAGCGAACTGCTCTACATCTTCGGGGCAGTGGTCATGGTGGCGGGTGCCGACAACGTTCTCCATCCAGACGAGAAGAACGCGCTCTACCTCATCGGGGATCTGTTGGGGTTGAGCCGTGAAACTGTGGAAGACAGCATCGCCACCGGTTTCGGATTTCGAGGGGCTCACCAGCGCAGTGGAGGCCAACGGTCGAATCAGGGTGGCGGCTACGCTCTACCCCGACGCCCCACTACTGCAGGAGGCGGAGCCCGTCGAGGTGGTA
>CALFHQ010000153.1 GCA_937876385.1 uncultured Pseudomonadota bacterium | reverse complement strand
CTTCAGAGGTGTTCTCCGCCCGGATCCTGGCCCAGGCCCTTCGACTGCCAGAGAATCATCCCGTCATTTCTTGGATGCTGGCTACCCCGTGGAATGCCCCCGCACCATCCTCCAACTTCTCGCACCTCCTGGACCAGCACCTGGAATCCGCCCGAAGGCAGGGAGAAGAAAACCGGCTCCTTTCCCTGCTGGGGGCCTGGGCTCCCCTCGAACGGTTTCTCTCAAAGCGCCATGTGGAGCGTCTCGGGGCGCTGGAAGCCTTCGCCATGCACGCCTTCATTGAGAGGGGGTTGGGGGATCAGACAACGAGGGTAGGGGGGGACGAAGAGCAAGGACCCACGGGCCCCTATCGGTTCGTGGAGTTTGCAAGACAGCTTCTCTCAAAGGCGACCTGGGGACCCTCCCTGGCCAAGAACTTCGCCCACCAGATTGCCCAGTGGTTTCCCCTTCAAGCAGATGGCACCGTCATCCTGCCGACATACAACGGCCCACGCAATCTCCTCGGCAAGAGAGTCCCTTTGCCCCCGGGAGAGAGTCACTCAGTGCAACGAGTGCACCTCGAAACTGAAACCGGATTTCAGGCCAGAGACGAGCTCGTCCCCCTCCCTGGATTGCTCCTCACCCCAAACCACGAAGCCCATCTTGAGTTGCCCGGAATCGTTCAAGGAGAGCAGGCAGTGCCCTTGGACAGCGACGAATTTCGCCGCACTTTGACGCGCGTCATTGCCATCTGGATTCACCTCACCGGAGACCTCTCAGGAATGTTGCTGGAGCTCCTTCCAGTGCACCTCGTAAGACCCGCACGTTTGCTGTGGCCAGACCTCAAATCCGCTGCGGACTTGCACTCTCCAGATGGCATGCAGGCTGTCTTTGAAAGTTCCTTGTTTGAGCGAAACGCCAACCGGGTGGAGTTTGACAATCCATACTTGCTGGCGCTTGTCCTGGCCGAATCCAAACAACTCACCAGCCGTCAGCGAGAATCCATTGCCCAACCCATCTTGACCTGGCTTTCTGCTCAAAAGAGAAGGGAGCCACTTCCTTTGGGAGTGCAAGACATTCTCGCCCAGGTGACCGGCCTTTCCCCCAGAACAATGAAGCGGTTGAAGGGGTTGCAGCAGACAGGCAACTCTCCTCAGTCAGACCCCACATAGGAAGCCGAGCAGATGGCAGCCACAGCCGGATTCATGGCGTTGCGATGCATGGAGAGTGCGTAGAATCGTTCGCTGATATTCGGAGAGTATCCAAACGGCTCCACACCGTATTGCAAGGCCACTTCGTCAGCGACGGCGCTGGCAACGGCAAAGAATCCAACCCCCGCACGGCCGAAGATCATCAGCAGGGCGTTGTCGTCGAACTCGCCGGCAATCCTGGGCAGGATTCCATTCTCCATGAACCAGTGGTCGAGATGACGACGAAGCACAGTGCCTCTGCTGGGCAACAGGGCAGGCGTCTCCCCCAAAGAGGCAGGAAAATCCACTCGCAGACGCTCGGCAAGATCCTTTCGAGCCATGAAGGTCAGTCCGCAACGCGCCAGAAGGTGATGGCGTACACGATTCCCCGCACCCAGCGAAACAGGACCATCGGAGAGCACCAGATCCAGCCGGTGTACCACAAGCTCCGAGACCAGTCGTGACTGAGGTCCCTCCATACAGGAGAGCTGAACAGAACGATGCAGCTTCAGCGCCGGTTCCAAAAACCGGTGCACTGCGAGTTTGGGCAGAACGTCCGCCACTCCCACGGCAAACCTCAAGGGAGTGTCCGCTTCCACCCCACCCATGGTCTCAGTCAACTCAGCGCCCAGGGAGAAAATCTCGTCTGCAAACTGAAGGGCAACCCGCCCCGCATCGGTGAGCACAAGCTTCCTGCTCACACGTTCGAAGAGCTTCTCCCCAAAGGCTTCCTCCAACGCTCGAATCTGTCCGCTGACCGTCTGCGGAGTGAGATTGAGCCTTGCACTGGCACGGGTCAAATGCCCCTCCCGGGCAACAGTCCAGAACAGTCGCAGGTGGTGGTAGTTGAGGCTTTCCATGGCGCGCTCCCCCTTTCGTTCGAGTAAACCTGATGATTATACAACGATCTTTCGAATAGACACGCTGTTTGTCGATGACTAGGTATATTCAGGTGCTGAACCCACGACTCCAAGGAGGTGACCATGACCACGACTGCCACGACCAACCGACAATCCGCTTCGGGAAACGCTCTAGAGGTTCTGGTCCGACTCTACTATGTCCTGGTCGGGCCCGCGGCCATGGTGATCACCGCCATGAAGATCTTCCAAACGAAGTCTGCCTTTTCGTGGATGGACATCCTGTTGATTGTCAACCTGGCCGTGATGCCGGTTGCGGCTCGTTACGACCTCGTCTGGAGGGGAAACAGCGTTGATGAAGGGTCCAGCGGAACCAAGCAGTGGACGAAGTATGTCCTGAGCGTGGTGGGTGTGGGCCTGGCGATCTACCTCGCGGTTCGCTTTTCCCTGTGACCTTCCCTCGGACGCACCTTAGAAATGGATAGTGGCGGGCTGACGAGTTCTTGCGGACAAAGAGAGGTCACGACATCGGGTTCTTTCTAACGATGGGGAATGGGTTCCCTCTGTTGAGGTAAACGTCCCAGAGCACCCAGGCGTTGAGACGGGCAGTTCTTTTCACGATCTCTTTGGTGGGGACTTTCTGCTTGATTCTCGCAGCTCCTGTACGAGGACGGTCGGTATAGGGGAATACGAGCACCATGTCCCAGCTTGTCCGACGGATCAACCGTTCAGTCATGAGATACTCTTCCCAGGTCTCTGTCGGGAAACCTACAATTACGTGGGTTCTCAACATTGCCTGGGGGGCCGCTTCGTGAATGCGGTGTATCATGTCCTCAGCCTGCGCTGCGGTATAGCGACGGCCCATCAGTTTCAGAATACGGTCGGACCCTGACTGAATCGGGAGCATAATCGACTTGACCCGTTTGTCCGACAGCAGCTCAAGATAACGCGGCAGCTCCTTCATGGCCCAGTTGGGCTGGTGTTGCCGTATGCTCAAGACCAGGTCCGGGTGGGGACGAGACAGTAATTTCTCGAGGAGGTCGGCGAAGGTGTATCCGATATCTCTGCCCCATGCTCCGCTGTCCTCTCCGCAGAGAACGATGGAGCGCCGGCCTGAAGCCAGCAGGTCGTCGACTCTGGCCAGGATCTTCTCCATGGGCTCGCTCACCAGTCGTCCCGTGGCAAACCGGGTAGCACAGTAGGTGCAATTTTCCAGGCAGCCGCGACTGATTCGAAGGAACTCCATGTTGGAGTCTTCTACCAGTGCGAAGCGACGATAGAGGTATGACGGCAAGGGCAATCCCAGCGCCTCTGCCTTCGACAACAAGCGACCTCCCCAGTTGAAGAGGTTGTACGGCCCAAGATGGTCCGGTTCCAGCGTGTGGGCCTCCTTCTTGGGAGGGCGCAGGCCGTAACGGCGTCGAAAAGAAGCGAAGTTCTGGGGGCCGAATGAGAAGTCCACCCCTGCCTTCGCAAGGCGCTGGGGCGCGTATTCCGGCATGCAGCCGGTGACGACGAGTTCGGCGTCATCTCTCTTCTTCGCCTGCAGTGCCTGAATCTCCCCAAGGCAGTGATCCTCGACGTACTTCCCGACAACGCAGGTATTAACGAGGAGCATTTCGGCCTCTTCGGGTCTGTCGGTGATCTCCCAGTCGTCCTCCAGCAGCACTTTGCGGGCGTTCTTGAAATCCAGGAAACTCTCGATACAGCCGTCAGAGTTCTGATGCACATAGACCTTCTTCAACGTCGTCTCCCTCTCCATGTCAGAAGTCCCTGTCCAGCAGACACGATCCCTTGCCACAGGGTGCCTGGGCGCAGCAGTCCGGTGCGCACCAGTCGGGCCAGGACACGCGGGTTGCCATAGAACCGCACCATGGCCATACGCTGCCATCGCGCGAGCTTCTGGGACGGCAACGACACCCCCTCCAAGAGATGGGGTCCACCCTTCTGCGGATCGAGCCAGCCGCTGAATTTCCAATAGGGTGCGTCTTTGAGAAGCTCTTGGTGCTCGTGCCACAGGGCAGACCCCGGATAGGGTGTTGCCACGCTGAACTTCGCCAGATCCGGGTCCAGCCGAGCGGCAAGCTTCACCGTTGTTCGAATCTGCGCCTCGGTTTCACCCGGCATTCCGATGACGAACAGACCCACTGTCATGATCCCCGCTTCCCGGCACCAACGAAAGACATCGAGTCCAGACTTTGCCTCAGTTCCCTTGCCCATCTCGTTCAGGATGGCGTCATCGCCAGATTCCACCCCGAACTGGATCAGTCGGCAACCGGCACCGGCCAAATCGCTGATGAGTTCGGCATCTACGAGATCCAACCGGACCTCTGTAAACCAGCTAATCTTCCCCACGAGGCCCCTTTCACGGAACTTGCGAGCGAACTCGTGACCATAGCGAATCGAAGGAGGGAAATTTGCATCCACGAAACCGAATGTTCTGACATCATGCTGTCTTGACTGCGCTTCCATCTCGTCGAGGACATCATCCACCCGGCGGAGCCGCAGACCGGGGTAGATGATATTCTGGCTACAAAAAGCGCAGTTGAATGCGCACCCCCTGCCGGCCTGGATCGGAGCAACGATGCTTCCCTGCTCCAGTTCACGAATCCTGAAGGCTTCGTATGGTGCATCCGGCAACAGTTCCAAATTCGGATGGGGCAAGAGCGTCAGGTCCGGGATCAGGGGTCGATCTTCCTCCACCACAACCGTTCCATTGGAATCGCGCCAGGTTACCCCTCGGGTCCCCGCCGGAGTCAGGCCCTTTGACCACGCCTTGATGAGGTCGCAAATGGTTTCCTCTCCCTCTCCTCTCACGACTGCATCGCCGACCCCGCGCCCCACAAGGTCTTCGTGGAAAAGGGTGGCATGCAGGTTGCCCAGCACAATCTTGACGGACGGAAGCGTCTCTCTGATGAGGCGGCTGGTTTCTTCAACCCCGTCCATGGCGAAGGTCAGGCAGGAGAAGAGGGCCACGTCGACCGATTCGCTACGGATTTCTTTGAGCAGGTCCTCCACACTGAGACGAAGAGCATGGGCATCAATCAGGCGAATTTCGTGACCCTCTCCCTTGAGTCTCGTGGCGACCATCAAGGGGCCCAGCGGCGGGATGGCCGGGCTGAACTTCTCCATCGGTCCGAGGGTCTCTCGAGCGGGGCGAGGAATGATCATTGCGAGTCTCATTTCTTCCCTCCGAGAAAAGAGAAGAAGTTCAGGAGTCTCTCGCTGGCAGTCAGGATTCTTCGCGCAGCAAAAGGACTCAAGAGGGAGCCGCCTGCTGAGACAGGCACCGGCGGCAGAGGAATCTCACACGCCTTGCATGTCGCCAGTTTCGCCCGGGTTTCCCTGAAATCACGTCGAACCTTCCTCGCTATCGGTCCATTCCAGAGGTCCACAATCGATGTCTCAATTGCGCTTCCAAGCACGACACTGCTTTCGTCCTGCACACAGCACGGGAACACACGTCCATTGACATCAATCGTTGCTGGCCCACGCCAGGGCATGGGACAGATCCCACTTCGGCGACTGCCCGTGTCTTGCATGTGGTCTGCTTTGTACCGAACGGCGTCGGCGCCAGCATCCTTCCAGAAATGCCGGTATGCGTTGATCTGATTCTCGGTCCCAGGCAGCTTCAGCATCTGGACTTCGACGAAGCAATCGACCCCCAGGGCGTCACGTCTCCCGATGAAGTCCAGTACGTTGTCCCTGACCACAAGATAGTCAGCGCCAACCCGGTACTTCTCGTAGACTTCCGGGCTGTGCCCATCCACCGGGAACACGACCCCCGAGAGGCCCGCATTCAACAGTGCGTCTGACAGGGAAGGGGTCAGCCTGGTGGCATTGGAGTACAAGACCACGGGAAAACCGCTCTCCACCAAGCGACTCACCATTGATGCAAGTTCAGGATGAAGACAGGGTTCCCCCAGACCTGCCAGGGCCACGCGTTCGGTTCCGGACCACAGGTTCGCCAGAATTCGGTCGAAGTGCTCTACAGGCATGTCCAACGAGGGGCGCCCGCCACATTGGAAGGTTCTCACGCACATGGGACACTTGAGATTGCACCGGCTTGTGACTTCGAGAACGATCTCCATGGGCCCGAGGGCCGTGAGATCATCGACTCCAACTAGCAGCGCTCTAGCCAGAGCAGCTCGTTCCAATACACCCAACAGTTCTCCTCCGCGATAGACTTTCTCTAGCTCCAATCCGGCGCGGTTGTCAACCCCTTTGCCCGACTTGGGCAAAAGGCACGCTCGATTGGGCTCCTACTCACGGCGGCCATTGGCAGGCTTTGGTTCTACTTGTCAGATTCCCCTTCGTAGGGTTCCAGGTGGGTGAGCACATCCACAACATCGGGGCCTTCCTTCATCAGTTTGTCGATCACGGCTCCCGAAATGTCGTGTCCCTCCTTCACGGAGGCGTCCGGATTCACCTGCACGTGGAGATCCACACTCAATCCCGAGCCAACGTATCGGGTACGGGTCTTGTGGATCTCGCGGACCCCCTCAACTTCCATTGCAAGGCTGGTGAGATGCTTCACGGTCTCGGTGCAGGCTCCTCGGTCTGAAAGCTGTTGCAAAGCGGGCCAGCTTATCTTCCAGGCTGCGTGAAAAATGAGGACGGAGATGATCACGGCACCCACAAGGTCGAGGACCCAAAGCGCAGGGTCGATCCAGACACCCACGACGGCCACTGCTGCGGGGATTGAACTGAATGCATCGGAGCGGTGGTGCCATGCGTTGGCTCGAAGCGCGCTGGAGTTGGTCTCTCGAGCCTTCGCCATGTTCCAGCGGTAGAGAATCTCTTTAGAGACCAGGGAGACCAACGCTGCCACAAGGGCAATCCCCCGGGGAAGCTCCGGGGCATCCCCCTCCAAACGGGTGACGGAATCCCACAAAATGCCAGCAGCAGCCCCGGCGAGAACCACGCCAATGGCAAGGGTGACGATGGTTTCGATGCGTTGATGACCGTAAGGGTGATCCTCGTCAGCCGGTCGGCTCCAATATCTCACCCCGACGATGACGGCAACGTCGGTCGCCAGGTCAGAGATGCTGTGGACGCCGTCAGCCAACACCGCACGACTGTTCCCCAAGATTCCGGCCAGCACTTTCAAGATGGCGAGGGAAATGTTCAGGACCGCCGAAACAATCCCCACCCGCTGAAC
>CALFHQ010000152.1 GCA_937876385.1 uncultured Pseudomonadota bacterium | reverse complement strand
GTGCAATGAGAACGAAACTCGCCATTGCCATTTTCCTTTCGGGATTGTTCGTGTCTGCAACGTCCTTTGCCCAATTGCCCCCTCCAGCGTCGGATGACGACGACGACGTTCTGGACATGTTCGAAGAAGAAGAAGAAGAGGAAGCTGCAGAGGAAGCACCCGGGGTGAGCATTCGCTTGAACGGCGAATTCACCAACCTGTTCCTCTGGAGAAGTGACCGAGACTTTGATCCGCTGGTCCCTTCCTATGAAGAAGAAGGCCAGACCGTCGGGGAGGTGAGCACCTACTTTCGGCCTCAGCTCTCCATGTGGCCGGCGGAGAAGATCCGCATCTACTACGAGTCCGAGTTGGGATTGAACGTCTGGAGTCGCAACGACCCCGACCAGTACTTTGCTGCGGCCAACAACTACATGGTTTACAAGCACCGAGAGTTGTACACCGAGTTCGACCTCGATGTGGCTCGCTTCAAGGTGGGATACCAGCGTCTCCAGGATCCAACCGATCTGTTCCTCTCCCACTGGATGGGTGCTGCCACCCTGGAAGCCTCCCTGGGAAACATCGGCATTCGCCTCTTTGTTGGACAGCTCCCGGACACGACCTTTGAAGGGATGATGGTGGATGACAACAACTTCATCCACGACAACATCACCTGGGGGGTGGACGGCGAGATGTACTTCCTCCAGAAGCGGCTGAAAGTCGCAGGGGGATTCGTCGGTGTGCACGACGACCGGATAACCCACAAGCCTCTGATCCTGTACACCCCCTTCTTGGGAATCGAGTACAGCGACGACTTCTTCCACGGCAAAGTGTACGGAATGATGCAGGCCGGAAAATGGGAGAACAGCGGTGTGGCTCGAATCGACCAGGAGATCCTCGCCTGGGCTGCCACCGCCAATGTGGGGGTGACGACTCGCTGCCTGGACGCAGACTGGAACGTATTTGTCTTGTCCGCTGATGATGAACACGACGGAAACCGGCAGTTCGGAGCCTTCTTCTACTCGGGGAAGAACCACTCTCGTTCGATGCTCCTCACAGAGGACGAGTTGCGAGACCGATACGACAACTACGACGAGCAGATGTCCACCAACTGGGGCTCCTTCTTCGTCAACCGAGCGGGACTCGTCGTCACCGACATCACCGTCTCGGGAAAGGGGATGGGGGGCTTCCACCCGGAGCTTGTGGTGGCCGGCGGTTTCACCCTGGAGGATCACAACTCCAACGGGAATCGCTACATGGGGGTCGAGGCCGACATCGTCCTGGCTGTGGACGTCCTGAAAATCGCCTCTCTGGTGGCCGTAGGACAGCTCTTTTTCCCAGGTGAGGCAGCGGCTGCGTACGTCAACCGGGCGGATTTGCAGGCGACGGATTCAATTTACGGGGTCCAGTTTGGAACCGTGGTGAAGTGGTAACGACACCAATTCGTGCAACGGAAATGGAGTGACACATGAGTCCGATTTTTGGGGCAGGGATCATTCAGACCACGTTGGGTCCCATGGACTGGCTGGTCATCATCATTTACTTCGGCTTCATTCTGGGCATCGGGTTTTACCTGAAGCGGTTCGCCAAGACGGGTCAGGACTTCTTTTTAGCAGGACGCAAGAACAACGCGTGGGTGGCGGGACTGGCGTTCCTATCGGCCAACCTGGGGGCACTGGAGCTGCTGGGTTGGACTGGGAACACCGCCAAATACGGCATCTACGCAGCCCACTTCTATTGGATCGGGGCCATTCCGGCCATGCTGTTCCTGGGGCTGTACATGATGCCCTTCTACTACAACAGCAAAATCAACTCGGTGCCGGGCTATCTCAAACACCGGTTCGACGAGCGCACTCGGCTGTTGAACGCCATCTCCTTTGCTTTGATGACGGTGCTCATGTCGGGAATCAACCTCTACGCCATGGCGTTGGTGCTTCACACCTTCCTGGGTTGGAACTGGGATATCTGCATGTGGGCCAGTGCTGCCACAGTAGCCAGCTATGTGACTTTGGGGGGGCTGCTGTCCGCCATCTTCACCGAAATCATCCAGTTCTTCCTCATCTGGTTCGGCCTCTTCCTCGTTGCCATTCTGGGCTTTGTCGAGGTGAGCACGAGCGCCGAAATCACCGCCCGACTGCCGGAGACCATGTCCAGCCTGTGGGCCAACTCGGCGACCCCGGGGGCAAACGCCATGGAAGTGACCTTCGCCGGGATCATCCTGGGGCTCGGCTTTGTCTTGAGCTTCGGGTACTGGACCACGGACTTCCTGGTGATCCAACGAGCCTTCTCCTCCAAAGACCTTCGAACCGCTCGCATGACTCCCATTCTCGCATCCTTTTTCAAGATGGCGCTTCCCATTATCGTGGTGGGAGCCGGGGTGGTGGCTTGGAAACTCGGCCAGTCGAAGTTGCTCCCAACCGAGTCAGGGGACTTCCCTGTGGAGGGAGGGGTGATGCGTTACGACTACGCCCTACCCTACCTGATTCAACGGTACTTCCCGACGGGGCTCATGGGATTGGGCGTCACCGCGCTGCTGGCCGGCTTCATGGCAGGGCAGGCGGGGAACGTGACGGCCTTCAATACGGTGTTCACGTACGACATCTATCAGCCCGTCTTCAAGAAGAACGCCACGGATTCCCATCTCGTCTGGGTGGGTCGAGTCATGACCATCGTAGGAATCATCATCTCCGTGGCCACGGCCTACCTGGCGAGGCAGTTTGGAAGCATCATGGATTACGTCCAGGCGATCTTTGCATGGGTAAACGCCCCCCTGTTCGCCACCATGCTCCTGGGAATGTTCTGGAAGCGAACCACCCCAACCGGCGCCTTCTGGGGACTGTTGGTGGGGATGACAACGTCCTTCCTGCTCTTTATGGGGATGCGCTTTGGCTGGTTTGATGCGGCCATCGTGACCTTCGCCGAGAACCCCTCGGACATGGCCAGAAACCTGTGGCAGGCCTGGTGGGCGTGGAGTACGACCTTCTGCGTGACCATTGGTGTAAGCCTGGTTACGAAACCCAAACCCGACAGCGAGCTTCTGGGGTTGGTCAGAGGGCTCATCGACACGAGCACTCGTGAAGAGAAGGTGGAGTGGTGGCGGACTCCCGGATTCTGGGCCATCG
>CALFHQ010000151.1 GCA_937876385.1 uncultured Pseudomonadota bacterium | reverse complement strand
AGTTCCACAGGTCTTCATCGGAAGAGCTGTTGTCCACAGAGAAGCACCACAACATCCGGCCGGCAAACAGCTTCTCGAAGGCTTCATAGTAGTTGTTCAGGATCTCGGCGGAAATCTGGTAGTCATTGGCAACGCTGTCTTCGATGCCCGTCGTGTCCCAGAACTCCTTGGAAGCGTAGTTGTAGTTGAAGTAGGTGCCGAACTCCCCGAAGACGACGGGGACCGAGCCGAAAGACTCCAGCACCGCATCCATCTTCGCCCCCAATTCGTAGGAGAAGTCCCGGTCCTGCCACTCCTCCACCACGAACTCCCGGGGCGGCTCGTTGAAACCCAGATACGGGTAGATGTCCGGATACCAGTGTGGCGTGAACACGATTTGATCCAGCTCCTCGGGCTTGTAGAGATTCACGTTGCCGAAGGCACTTCCCACAATGTCGTCCAGCGCTCCTCCCCCCTCCTCCAACCAGATGATGGCCTCGGGATGTTCGGCCACGATGGCTTCGCCCAGGCGTCGGTAGAGGTCCACCAGATACACCACGAAACTGAGATTCAAGTCGAGGGTTCCCATGATGTCAATGCCGTCAATCCCGTGAGAAGCCCTCAGGTCCAACTCATACTGGGCGTAAAACTCGTCGTTCCAGCAGGATTCCGCAATCTCGGCCATCAGCGCTTCCTCGCAGGCCTCGGGAATCTGTGTCGGCATGTCGCCGGCGGGAAGGGTGCTCAGTGGGCAATCCCATGGCCCCGTCCCCTCGGGCAGTGCCAGATCGGTGCACAGGTCGGGGCGATCCGTCTTGAAGAGGTTGTAGGCGGACTTGTGCTGAGGGATATACTTCTCGATGAAGTAGTCCTTTGTTGGCATCAAGGGCAGAAGGTCCAGAAGGAAGATCAGGCGATAGAGGGACTCTCCCAACTCGGGCCCCGCTGCCTCCACCAGAAAGTCCTCCACAACGCTCTTGTCGAACTGCGAGGCGAAGTACAGCACTTGCACAACCAGCATGATGTACCCACCCGGGGGCTCGTTCACGAGGTCGTAGCCGATGACATTGGGGTACTTCTTCACCCGCTTGACCACCTGCAGCCAGGAGTTGATGTAGGCGTCTTGCAGGTACTCCTTCATATTGAGGCGCCCCTCGGGGGTATCGAAGAAGACCCCTGGATACAGCCGGTCTCCGGCGTAGAACGCCCCATAGCAGCGCTCGATGTCGTAGGACAATTCCACGTTGGTCCACCAGTTGGTGAAGGGGTAGACATCGCAAGTCTCTGTGGGTGAGAACGGGGTGAGAACGGGGTCTGCGTCTCTCATGACCTGGATCATCTCCAGGAGAAACTCTTCTAGGGAAGGCCCGGTGTCCTCGCCGGTATCCGTTTCGGGATAGCCATGTTCGTCGAGACCGTCGTCGATATTGATGATGTTCAGCAGGTCCACCGCATAGGTCATGATCTGGAAGAAGTGGAAGTCGTCTCCCAGGTTGCTGAGGAGTTTGCTCATCCCCCAGGTGGGAGCATCCAGGTTCTTCTCCGGTACGCAGGCCTCCACGGCCCAGCGAGGCGCTCCATCGCCTGTGACTCTTCCGTCGAATTTCAGGGTATCCTTATCCGGGAACAGCGTCGCCAGCATGTATTCGATGTCGCCGGGCTGTCCCACCGAAGGACTTCGAGTGAAATCGTTGTAGAAAAAGCGAGAGAACAGATTCTCGTGGAAGTTCATCACCACATAGATCCCGGCCTTGTTTGCCTCTTCGACGATTCCTTCGATGTAGTCGAGGTACTCCTGGTCGTAGATGCCCCTCCCTTCGTGCTCAATCGCTTCCCACAAGATCACCAGGCGAACGGAGTTGAACCCGTAGTCATCTTTCAGCATCTTGAACCACTTGGGCGCATCGCTGAGGGGGAACGGGCGCCCGACGAAGCTCACGGGAGTCTGTCTGGGGTCCTCACTGGGTGCAGGGGTAACGGGCAACTTCGAGGTACCACTGACGTTGACGCCGTTCAAATTGACATAGCGGCCCAGCTCATCCTTGAGGTAGTGCTTGTCCACCCGGACAGACGTCACCTCCACAGGAGGGGACACAGTTTTCAGCCCCCCAGGGGCTAGGGAATCCGTGCAGGCAAACAAAAATGCCATGAGAACGAACAACTCGACGGTCTTCCATCTGTTCATTGAGCAGTCTCCCTCTCCAATGATCATTCAATAGCGTCGGCGACGTATCAGTCGCCGGGATGTTTCAGAGCCTCAAGAAGGTCCTGGTTTGGCGCCAACTCCAAATCGGAGTAGGCCAGAAACCGGGCCTTCAAGGTGTCGAAGTCGTCCAGATAGGGGTCCGGGCGTTGGAAGATCCCTTTCGGATCTCTCCTCAGCCCCCAGGACGTCGTGATTCCAAACGCTGCCGTGCTCTCGGGGTCATCCATTCTCTTGTAGGTCCAAAGGGACCAGGACCAGCCGCTGCTCTCGTACCAATCCACCAGCAACGCTGCTGCCTCGTAGGCCCAGCCTTCATCATAGAAAGTCGAGAAACTTCCAATGTAGTAGGGAACATTCTGCTGCTCCTGAGCTTCTGTCCAGGCCATGCCATAGATCTGTCTGAGCAGCGAATAGCCGGCCAGATCCTTTGTCGTCCACTCAAAGACATGGGTCGAATAGACGACATTGTCCCATCCCATGGAGTCAGGTTCCGGCAGGCTCTCCATGCCCATGAAGCCATCGTGGATGATGCACAGATGATCGTCGCCACGGTCCCGGATGGCCTTCACCAGAAGGTCGTACATCACATCTCGGGTCGCTGTGTCCGGGGCCCCATAGGGCTCGGCGAGAAGACTGT
>CALFHQ010000150.1 GCA_937876385.1 uncultured Pseudomonadota bacterium | reverse complement strand
CTGTGGGCGCCAACGGGGCTGGCCACAATCTTGCCGGCCTCCGGAAACTCAATACCCTTGATGGCTCCGGGTCCTTCAGTCACGAACTGCTTCAGCCACTGCGCCTGAACCTCGGATACCACCGCAAGGGCTCGGGTGCGCCGGGACGCAAGAATTCGCCAACGAGGGCCGCCCCAGCGGCGAATGGCCGCGTCAGGAACGATAAGAAGCCCAGACTCTCGAGGGTTGTTTCGTGGGTAGCGAGCCCTGAAAAAGCGATACTCCGGGGAGTGCAACATGGAGTTCTCCCCCTCCTTCGAGGTCGTCAGGATCTTCGTTACGAGGGGCAACGAATTGGAGACGATGACCCCGCCCGGGAACGTGGCCAGGTGCGACGAAATGCGCCGGTCCGGAGTTGCCACCGAGTCCACTCTGCTTCCCCCAATCTCCCCAATGGTGCGGGTGGCATCGTCGATTCCTTCGGCAGCAAGCCAATGGCGAAGGAGCAAAATTCCCTCCAGAACCGGGGAGGACGTCGTGAAAAGGAGGGCCACATCAGAGCCCGTCCGCAAGTAGGGATCGGACCCGGTGAGGGCCACTTCCCCTGCCAACAACGGTGCCACAATCCGGCTGAGTCCAGTGAGAGGGAGGCACATCTGCTTTTGATACCGCTCCCAGGTGAGGGAATCCAGCGACTGAGTCTCCATCCAGGAGAGCGCCGGAGTTCCCACCGTGCGTGCTTCGTCCACCAACCGGATCAGAGCCGAAGGGCCCGGGAAAAAGAGCGCATAGTTCTCCCGAGGGAGATGCCCGGCCAGAGGATCCACCTCGGGGTTCAGGTCTTTGTTCAACTCGGTCCAGTCCACTTCCTTGACGGTGATTCCCTCCAATTCGCTGAGGGGGTAGGTGACCTCTTCCTCATCATCTTGTCGGGGGGTGAGAAGTTGTTCCAGCCGCAGGTTTTCTGCCACGGCCCGCCCCCCCGACAGAAGCTCGAAGGTTTCCCCCAACCCCTCAACTTGCGTGGTAGGTACCGGACCTCCAAGGACCCGATCCGACTCCTCACCCTCTGCCAAAGCCAGCTTTTTGGCCTCAAATTCACGGTGGCGAAACCACGCGGCACCCGAAACCCCGGAACTTGCCAGAATGTGAAACCGGTTGGCTATCAAGCGCCATCCCCTGGAAGATGGAATGGTTGGCGTGTTCTTCTGGATGCTAAAGGAGACGATCCCCCCTGGATACTTCGTGGTCTTCGGGAAGAATATTTTGCCGACAATGGGAAGCGGTTGGTTCGAGTGAACTCCCAAGAAACCGTCCTGTACCCCTTCGCGCCAACGAGCGGCTGCGGGGACTGCGGGGACAAACCATGCCTCACCCTCCCCCGCAAGGACAACTCGGGGAAAGCTCGACCCCAGGAATCGATAGCGAACTACGTCATCGTGGTCGTCCACCGGCAACTTCCCGTCGGTTACCTCCAGCGAGGCCAGCGGAACCTGGTAGAAGCGCTCGTCGGCCTGGGCAGAGGTTGGCAGGAAATAGGACATCACAAACAGCAGGCAACTGAATATGAAGGCAGAACGTGTCTTCATGATCTCACTCCTTTGAGGTTGTGCGATTCGAACTCATTCTACACCCAAATGGGGGCAGGAACTCAAGCGCTTCAAACGGTGAAACAGAAGCACCACAAGACCCAGTGAACTTCGCTACATGCATTTGCTCTGTGAGTGCAACCCTTCTTTGCTATCGCAAATTTGTTTGGGGACTGTTTCTGTTCTGTTATTTTTTAGAAAAGTCGCCTGAACAGGAAGAAAAAGGCTCAAAGAATGGGTCCCCGCCGGCTTGATGCGGGTCATCCGTTGCACGGAAACGAGACTGTTGCTACACTGGCGGCGCACCGAGCACTCTGAAATGGCGAACCAACGGGACCGATGAAAAGAGGATAGAGCGGTATGGACAAGGTGAAGAAGGGCTTCCCTTTGAAAAACACTCTTGAGCTTTCTGGGACCCGGGTTCCTGGTAACGGTGGGGTTCATCGACCCGGGGAACTGGGCGACGAACATCGAGGGGGGGTCGAAGTTTGGCTACGACCTCCTCTGGGTCATCACCCTGAGCACGGTGATGCTCATTGTGATTCAGAACATGGCGGCCAAGCTGGGTATTGCCACCGGGAAGTCGTTGGCAGTGAACATGCGAGAGCATTTCTCTCGGCCGGTATCCGGGTTTCTGGGGTCGACCATCGTCTTGGCGTGTGTGGCCACCGACGTGGCCGAGCTCCTCGGCGGTGCCATCGGGTTCAACCTGCTGTTTGGCCTGCCGTTGTGGGCCGGTGCCCTTTTGACGGTGCTATTGGAAATCTTCCTCATCATCAGCCAGCGCTATCATCGGCTTGAAGCGATCATCATCGGCTTTCTGGGGGTCATCGGCATCTGCTACGTTGCAGAGATCCTGATCGTGGACCCCGATTGGGCCCAAGTGGCACCGGCGGTGGTGATTCCGAAGGTGGATCGCAGCAGCATCTACATCGCCATGGCCATCCTGGGGGCGGTGGTAATGCCCCACAACATCTTCCTTCACTCCAACGTCATCCACAGCCGCAAGTGGGGCGTGTCCGAGGACGAGAAAATCTCCCTCCTGCGGTACGAGAAGATCGACACCTCCGTCGCCATGCTCATGGGCTGGATAGTGAACTCAGCGATGATCATCGTGGCTGCCGCGGTGTTCTCTTCCAACAATGTCGTGGTGGAGAGTATCGAGCAGGCCTCGGCTACCCTGGTGCCACTGGCGGGCCCTCTGGCCGGGTTGCTCTTTGCTATCGCCCTGGTGTTTGCCGGGGTGGGGTCATC
>CALFHQ010000149.1 GCA_937876385.1 uncultured Pseudomonadota bacterium | reverse complement strand
GGAAATGCTGTCCCTCATCCGTACCCTGAAGCAGGTGGTCGACTCCAAAGTGGCTGTGGCCATCCAAGGGGAGAGCGGAACCGGAAAGGAGCTCGTGGCCAAGGCGATCCACTACAACGGTCCTCGCCGCAATCAGCCCTTCGTTGCCATCAACTGCGCTGGGATTCCCGACACCCTCCTCGAAAGCGAACTGTTCGGCTACGAGAAAGGGGCCTTCACCGGCGCCGTAACGCGCAACGCCGGGAAGTTCGAGCAGGCTCACAAGGGAACCCTGTTCCTCGACGAAATCGGCGAAATGGAGTTGTCCCTCCAGGCCAAGATCCTTCGAGTGCTCCAGGAGAAGTCCTTCGAGAGACTCGGTGGAAGCGAGACCGTCGAAGTCGATGTGCGGATCATCTCAGCCACCAACAAAGTCCTCGAAGAAGAAGTGACGGCAGGCAACTTCAGAGAAGACCTCTTCTATCGACTGTCGGTGTTTCCCGTGAATCTACCGCCACTGCGGCGCCGAAAGGAAGATGTTCCCATGCTCGCTCAGCACTTCCTCAAGCGCTTCGCTGGCGACGAAGGGAAGCGAATCGAAGGGTTCACCCAGGGAGTCATGGACCGACTTATGGGATATGACTACCCCGGAAACGTTCGGCAACTCGAAAATATCGTCTCCCACGCCGTCGTGGTGTGCGGAGGGAATCGTATCGACATCAGCGACCTCCCCCCATACCTCAAAGGAGGACACGATTCGGCCTTTCCTCCCCTCCTCGGCGTCTCCGGAGGAAGCGGCGAATCTCTCTTTCCCGAAGGCCGGGTGGTTCCGCTCAAGGAGATTGAGGACCGAGCCATCCAGCACGCCCTCAAGGTGTGCAAGGGAAATGTGTCAATGGCCGCAAAACAGTTGGGAGTCTCCCGGGCAACCATCTACCGAAAGGTGAAGAGTGGCGAAGTGGAGCTCTGAACGTGATGAGACCAACCTAAAGAAGCACGGAGGAAAATGATGGAAACATTGGAGACTTGGCCCCAAGCGGGAAAATCGGTCACCGTCGTCATCGTCAACGAAGGGGTGCCGACTGTTCTCCTCGGAAAGGTCCTCGTGTGCAAAGAAGAACTCCTGGCCATCAAAATCCGCAACAAGATCGAATCCCAAAACGATCTCCCGGTGACCCTGATGTACGAGTATCAGGAGTTCTCTTACCAGCTTCGAGGGCGCTTGACGGAATGGCTGGACAAAGACCGCTTCCTGGTTTCGCTCCAGACGAAACCAAAAAGGGGAGAGCGGCGAGAGTTCATTCGCGCCGATATGACTCTGGGCGTCCGTGTTGACGAACCCGTCCAGGAAGCCTGCAACATCGAATCCATCGCCTCATGGATTGAAGGGTTCTCCAACGACCCAGACGCCTACAAGTGGGACATCTTCCCCATCGACCTTTCTGGCTCCGGGGCGCGCTTCCCGACGCAGAAGGTCCGAGCGAAGGGACAATTCGTGGCGGTTTCCTTCCTGCTTCCTGAGGACAACGATGTTCGGGTGATCC
>CALFHQ010000148.1 GCA_937876385.1 uncultured Pseudomonadota bacterium | reverse complement strand
TCCGGGGCAGTCGTTGTTGGGGGCCACAAAGAACCGATAATGCTGCGGGGTAGTCTCCAGTCGCACCGCTCCACGATTTTCGTTCACCGTCCTGCGAGGAGACAGGTAGAACCCGGGGGCCAGGTTTCGCAGGTGCGGGAAGTCTGTGACGCTGCGGTCGATGTCCGCTTCGAAGCGGCCGTCGAGGTCGCCGTCAGCAAAGGCCTTCAGGGGCACCGACTCGCCGTGACAGAGCCAGGCATCCAACCGCACAGAGTTGTTGCCGTCGATGGAAAACTCCACAGTCTGGAGGGACTCGTGTCGCATGACTGTTGCTTCGACGACTCCCTGTTCCAGGGTATCCATCAAGAAGCGCCAGCGATTTCGATAGACTTGCATTCGAGCGTCGAAGACCAGGGACTGCCGCTCGAAGTCCATGGGACGGACCATCTGCCGGTAGTAGCGAGACACATCGGGCATGAGTCGATAGGCGTCCCAGAATGGGTCGGCCAGAAGGGCCGGGGCTACTTCATTCATTCGTGCAGCGCTTCGAGTCTTGATGGCTTCTGGAGAGCATGGGCCGTTGATGAGTCGATAGGCGATTCGGTTTCGCATGTCGAGGTATCCGGGGATTTCCTTGAGGCGCAGTTGAATGGGGTTCTCCACTCGGCTGAGGCGAGGAGAGTGTTCCCATCCGCTGAAGTTCCAGGCGATGGGCTCTACTTTCCCGCGATAGGGGTCGAAGTAGAGTTTGTGGTTTTCAGCATAGTCATGTTGGTCCCCCCCGAAAACGACATCCAGGGCATCAAGGGTGGCAAAGCGCTGCAGGTCGATGTGGCTGTTGGCGTATTCTCGAAACTGGACGAGGTCCATCTTGTTCAAAGCGTACAGCAGGGCATCCAGGTCCGTTCTGTCTTCCTTGGGGGTTCCAGCGAGGGTGGCCGGCCGTTTCCAGTACTCCGACGACTCAAACAGCGCCGAGACACCCGTGTCGGGGTCTTTGGGAGCGCCATCTCCGGAGTACAGGTTTCCGGGGAAGCGGTTCCCCTTGCGAAGGAGGTTCTCATCGGGCTGGGCCATGTAGAAGTAAAGGCCCATGTATGCGTTGTTCATGGTGAGTCGGACGGGGTGGTACTCGGGAGACAGGAGGTCTTGCTCTCTTGCCATGTCGAGGATGAGTTCTTCGGCGAAGGGGAGGGGGTCTACGGGATTCACGAAGCTGAACACGTCTCGACCGTCGAGATAGTGGTTGTTGTGAAGCCGAACTTTCCAGGATTTCTGAGGGGTAATCCAGTTCCAGTGTCGACTTCCTCGAATCCGGAACTCCGCCTTCATGGCTTTCTTCTTCCGGGAGACATAGCCTTCCACATACCCAGCGCCTGCGTCTTCTCCCGGGGGAAGGTTCCGTTCGATGGTTTCCAGGGCCTCGTTCGACAGCCGAATGGCGTAAACCGGGAGATTCGACTTCCCATCGAGGTCGGGGATCATCAGTCGACGCCAATCCTGGGTGAGACGGTCATGGAGGTGAAGGTGGAACAAGTCCATGGTCAGCGGCTCGTTCTTCTCAACGGCCTGGTTGTACTTGTGGTGCTCCACCAGCGCTCCAAAGACATAGACCCCGATCAAGATGAGGAAGGGCAGGCTCAGGACAATGGCTTCCGACATTCGAATGCGGAGGAGTCGCACGGTGATGGGTCGATAGCCCTCTACAGCATCGTATCTCCACAGCACGGAGTGAACGACCTTTGAGCGAAGGTCCTTCCAGAACCGTCGCAACGGATGTTGGTCTTCCTTTGGTTTCGAGTTCACAGGTCCACCGCTCCTTGAACCATGACCCCGGTGGAATCGGGAAACAGAAACTGTGTCCTGGCGCCGCTTCTCACGATGTGCCCCTGAACCATCAATCGGAAGGCCTTGTTGACAATCCAGTTCACGCCAGGAGTGTAGGTCCAGATTTTGGACTCGCCCATTCGTCCCTGGTCGGGCACCAGGAGACCCAGTCGGAACATGGGTTGCAGCTTCATCTCTTTGGTACCGGGGATGTCCCAGGTGTATCGGGCGAGGCCGAGAACATCGAAGCCATCGGGTCGACTGGCCAGGGACCAGTTCTCTCCCCAGATGAATTCCCCCTGGAATCGAAAATCGCCGAACTTCAGGCGGAGCTCTCCGGCGGCCGCCCAGGCGAGGTCCGGGACATTGGCTCTGACCCCGGTGTCGAACATCTTTACGGTGAAGCTCCCTCCAACTCGAAGCCAGTCCACCGGTTTCACTCGAATGCGTCCACTGACGTCTTTGGCCCCGTTCAGATCTTGTTCGTCGAGCCGGATTCCCTCACCGCCGAACACGCCCAGGGCGTACTCCACTTCAAAGTCATGACCGACGAGCCCAAACAGCTCCACTCCGACGTCTCGAGAACCGTACCCCAGGTCACGGATCATGAACTCGTTCCCGGCTCCTCGTCGGATCACCGGAAGAGCTTCCCTGCTGGTGGTCTCAAGCCAGGTGAAGGGGCGTTTGAATTGGCCGAACCGCAACCGCAATTCCCGGAAGAAACGGTAGCTTACGAAGGCGTCCCGGAGGAGCTGGTGCGGGGAGTCGTCGTAAATGCCGTCGAGGTCTACGGAGACTTCGGTCTGCAGACGCTTCTTGTACTTCCATTTGAGCTGAATCCGGGCCATCTCGACCTGGATTTCGTTTTTCGGCTTCTCGATCTCGTCCCGGTACCAGAACAGGGTGTACAGACGTCCAGACAGCTCCAACTCGTGGCTGCTCTTGTCCTCCCCTTTCTCCTTCTCCAGGAGGAATGTCACATCGGCCCGGGGCGAGGAGAGAGAAACCAGAGTCATCGCCAGAAGCATGGCTGCTGCAACGAAACTCCGTGTGGATTTCGAGGATGTCTTGATGGTGTGGGCTTCACTACACATGACGTCTTCTCCTAGAGGTGATCGAGAAGGAAGGCTCGACGAGTCTCAACGAATCGAATGAGAGGAATGGGGTCGGTTCCCGTGTCTTCCCCGGACACAGCCAGCTTGTAGGCAGCGAAGGTGACATAGCTGTTGGTGTCTGCTTCGACATATTTGGAGATCAAGGAATCGGTCTCGTCGACCCACTGCTGCTGCTGTTCAAGGGTGAACACTTCATCAAGGACTTGGGCCAGGAATCCCTCGTAGCGCTCCACAAACTCCGGAACCGACAGGATTCGGTACAGCAACGGTCTGGCTTCGTCGTCGCACCAGGGGACCGACGGGTCCACCCCGGTCTCGTCCACGGCGGAGGCGCACTTCTTCCTTCCGTAGCTCTTGTTCATGTCCCAGGGGATATAGACAAATCGTCCGGTGTCGGGGCGGTGGTAGAGGAAGAAGTTGTCCACGGCGCCGATGTAGCCGTCGTAATCGGAGATTGCCACCGCCACGGCGAGGTATTTCAGGAAGGTATCCACCTCAAAGACGGCCTCTATGGCCTCCGGGAAGTCCTCCGTCGAGACATTGTTTACGATGTTCAGGAAGTTGATGAGGTCGGAGTAGTCGTTGAGCAGGGGGTCGTCCTCGTTAGTCTGGAGAACGAGCCCGCATCCCGAGGATTCCGCGCAACTTGTGTCCACGTAGCCGCTACGCGCGGAGCCCTGCCAGGTCAGGTTACAGCCGGGGGGGACGCACTTGTAGAGGTTGCCGTCGTCCACCGCCAGTGCCGTTCCGTACCAATCTTTGATGAACCGCTTGTCGATATCCTGACGCATTGTGTAGAGGGTGGGCGCATCATCATCCACCGTAACCCAGGAGTACGCCGTCCGGTTGGTCGGAACGTCCATGGCTCGGTAGGCCCGAGTGGCGAGGGTCTCACGCATGAGGCTGGGGTCCGGCTTGTTGTCTCCGAAGTGCAGTTGGTCGATGCGATAGAACCGCTCCTGGCCGAACTCATTGAAGTTTATCTTCAGTGAGTACTTCGGCTCACTTTTCCCAGGACCATCTTTCACCTCGGCCTTGAGACGGAAGCCCACCTGCTCCATGGGTTCTTCCCCGTCAAACTGAAAGGTCGCCGAGTAGTAGGGAATCTGGCCGTCGTTCAGGTATTGGGCGATCACGGCGTCAAAGCCTGCGTCCACGGCAATGGCAATCTCCAGCACTCGGTCCTGCTTGAAGACAAGATCGAAACCGAGGGTTGTCTCACTCTCCGTCTCACTGGTGGACGAGCACCCGCCCATGACCGCTGCCGCAATCAGGAGGGGGACCAACCACGTGTTTCGATTCATGGGTACACCTCAGCGCCACTGTTTCGAGGCATTCTAACATTGAGCTAACTGTCGAGCCACTTTCAATGCGGTCTTTTTTTGTGTCTTTGTGTGACGGCAATTGCCAACGGGGGTCGTTGCGGTAGACTGAACCTGAATGTACACAGGGGGAGGAAGTGAAAGGGGAGAGGAAAGTTGCCGAATGCTTGTGGAGGGCCCGATTGTTGAGATTCATGTACGCCGCCGTCTTGATAGCGGCCGTGTTTGCCGTTTCCGGGTGTTGGTCTAAGAAGGAGAAGACAGACGAAGTCCCCGTTGCGGCCAGTCGTCCGACGATTCGTCACCGGGCATTGAATCTGCTGGTTTTGGAGCCTCCCCGTGACATGCCCCTTCCTCAAGGGACCTCCAAGGTTCCCCGAGGTAGAATTTCCACGGCCTATTTGGGCACCGATGGGGGTGGGCTGATTCGCCTGCAAGACGGGATCATGACCCGCATCCTGGAAGAACCGGGACACATCACTCACATCGAACCGGCCGACGAGATTTCCTTCTGGGTGCTGGCAAACTACAAGGTCCACCGGCTCACAGGGGACGAGTTCGTCGAATTGAAACAGCCGACGAACCTTCCTGTAGAGCGCATCGCCTCGGGCAACAAAGAGATTCTCTGGATGGAAGACATGGATAGCCTCCACCGCTTCGACGGCACGAATTGGACTTCGCTCCCCATTCGGGACATTGATCCCAGGACCGACCACCTCCTGGTGAAAGACATCGACGTGGATTCCAACGGG
>CALFHQ010000147.1 GCA_937876385.1 uncultured Pseudomonadota bacterium | reverse complement strand
CCGGAAGTGCAAGCGAGCCTTCGAGCTCGACACGGTCTCGACCGGCCTTTGGGGGAGCAGTACTTCGACGAATTGGCCCGTTCCGTTGTCGGGGACTTTGGCTCTTCCTTGAGCTTTCGGCCCGGCGTTCCGGTGTCTGAAATCCTGGCAAGACGGCTTCCAATTTCCATGGCCGTGGGGATTCCAGCGCTAGGATTGGCGCTGCTTCTGGGAATCTTCTTCGGCCTGTTGGCCTCAGTTCGAGGGGGATGGGTGGATCAGGTGCTTTCCCTCCTCTTCCTGGTTATTATGAGTGCCTCGGTGATTGGCGTCGGGGGCGCGCTTCGTCGGTGGTTTGTTGAGGACCTCCAATGGCTCCAATTGGGAGGCACGGGCACCTGGCGAAGTTGGGTGTTGCCTGTTGTCACCCTCGGAGTCGCATACGCCTCCATCTTCCAGAGGCTCGTTCGAAGCAATGTACGGCGGGTGCTCGACGGCCCACGCTTCAAGGGGGTGCGAAGCCGCGGCGTGAATCGAGGGACAATATTCTGGAAGTATGTTCTCCCCGAAGCCCTCGTTCCGCTTCTCTCCTACATCGGCCCCGCCATTGCCGCTTTGCTCACGGGCTCATTCGTGGTGGAGACCCTCTTTGAAATACCCGGAATGTCCTACTGCTTTGTGCAAGGTGCCCACGGACGAGACTACCCTCTTCTCATGGGCGCCATCCTCTTCTATACGGCGATTCTCGTGGTGTTGAATCTGCTCTTTGAGAGTCTGCACCTCTGGCTTGACCCTCGAAAGCGCTACACAGTGCCCGGGAAATCTCCGGCGGGGAGGGAGCGATGAGTCGCTTCGTCAATGCCATCGCCCTGTTGGTGCTGGCTACGCTGGTTCTGGCAGCACTGTCGGCTGGGTTGGTGTCGAAGCTCATCGGTTTTGATTATGACGAGATTCACCTGGAGAGCCGCAACGGACTTAGAGGAGTCTGGTCGGTCCCCGCAGTTTTCCCGGAGCGTGTTGAAAACCAATCCTGGTTCGAAATGATCGACGCCAATGGAGACGGTCGCATCGAGTGCAGAAACGTTCGGGGACGTTGCAACGAGTTGCTTCGAGGAGACCTTCTGAGGATGGAAATTCTCATGTCCTGGTTTGATCGAGACGACCCTGACAGTTCTCTTTCCTGTGTTCAGTGGGATCAAATTATCAACGAGCAGTGCACTCTTCCGTCCTGTCGGGAGCTGTGGTGCGACCGGATTGACAAGGACGGCAACAGCCAGATGGAACGGCGGGAAATGGTCCAGGCATTGGCCCCGTTGTCCCTCCGGTATCCCGAGATGAATGCAGCGGACGCAAACCGAGATGGCTTCATCGCACAAAGTGAGTTTCCCGGTTTCCCAACCCCCAGACAGCACTACCTGGGCACCGACGCACTGGGTCGGGATCGCTTGGTGAGGTTGCTCTTTGGACTTCGAATCACACTCCTGGTCGCCCTGGCCGCTGCTTTGGTGAGCACGCTGCTGGGGACTGTCTTGGGATTGGCCAGTGGAGTCATCGGAGGGTGGGTGGACCGGACGTTCTTGCGTTTCCTCGAGGTCTTGCAGAGTGTGCCATTCATCGTGGTTGTGATCCTGCTGTCCCTGCTGGCTCGAGAGTTTGCGCTGTCGGTGAGTTTGCGAGGTCAACAGTCGGCTTTCCTGCAAGTCATGGTGCTCTTCCTAGCCTTGGGCGCTGTGCAATGGTTTTCCCTGGCCAGGTACGCTCGGGGGTTGGCCAGCGATCTCATGGAAGCCCCTTTCGTCAAGGCCATGGTGGGAATGGGGTACGGCTTGCCGACTGTTCTTTTCAGGCACGTTCTGCCCAACTCTACCCTTCCCATCCTGGCCTTCGCTTCGCTGCTGGTTCCCACCGTGGTTCTGGAGGAGGCGTTCCTCTCGTTTCTGGGGTTTGGGGTTCAGCCGCCGTATCCGTCCCTCGGGGTGTTGCTGAACGACGGCGTGGGCTGGATGCGCTACGACGCCACGGCGCTGTGGATTCCCATGGGAGTGCTGGTGTTGTTGTCCTGGAGCCTGTTCGTTCTGGGAGACTCCTGGCGAAAACGAAGCGTCGGCAGGACAGGGGGGAATCCATGAGGGTGACTGGACTCAGCGTGGAAACTCCGGAAGGGGCAAGGCTCATCTCCTCCCTGGATTGCGAAGTGGACGAACGGGGGCTGTTCCTCCTGGGAGAGTCTGGAGGGGGCAAGAGCACTATTCTGGAAGCGCTTGCTCGAGTCTCCCCACATCGAATCGGCTGGGAAACAAACGAGCTGGCCTCGGTTGACGTCGCCCTCCTGGTGCAAAATGCAGAGGACGCAGTGTCTCCCTTTCGCAAACTGCTGGGACAGGTGAAGGACTCCGGGGTAGATGAGCAAGCGTTGCTAGAGAGCCTGCAACGGCTGGGCATTGATGCGGGAGTTTGCGAACTCTATCCCCACCAGTTGTCCGGGGGGATGCTGAAGCGGTTGTTGGTGGCAACCCTGACCCTGTCAAAGGCATCGGTAATCCTCTTTGACGAGCCAACCAGCGGAGTAGACCCCTCCCGCAGATGGCTCGTCTGGCAGGAGATTCTTGCTATCCCCAAACCGTGGATTGTTGCCACACACGACGTCTTCGCCGTGGGTAGATTTCCGGAAGTCCCCGTTGTTGTCGTCCACGGTGGCGAGGTGGTGGAGCGGGGAACCGGCTTGTCCCTCCTCAACC
>CALFHQ010000146.1 GCA_937876385.1 uncultured Pseudomonadota bacterium | reverse complement strand
GAACCGGAATCTGGCAGAAGGCAGCATAGGCAATGTGGCCGCTCTGGTCGGCATAGACCCAGTTCTGGGCGCCGACCTTGAAGTAGCTCAACGCGTCCAGGAATTCCTCGGGGGAAGCCATGCGCATCATCTTGTAAACGGTCTTCAGCTCATTGGTCGGCTTGAAACCGGTCCACTTCCAGGTCATCACGGCTTCTCCACCTTCTTCGGTGGTCATCTGACTTCCCGGGATAACCGGGCCGTGGTGGGGGACTTCCTGAATGTGCAAGGTGAGCTTGCATTTGCCATCGACTTCTTCTACTTCGTTCTTTACGCCGTTGATGAAGGAGCCTATCCAACTGGCACAGCCCTCTTCGGGAATCTTGTACCAGACAACCTCTTCCCGCTGCGTGACTGCCACCTGGGCTCCATCCAACTCCACGGTGGCGGGGGTCCCCGGGGTATAGCTCTCGAGGTAGACATCGGTGACATCGGCGTAGTACACCGTGCCCCCCCAGGCAGCATGGGCGTTACGCCCGAGGATGATGGAGGGGATGCCTGGGAAGGTGACCCCTGCCAGATCCAGGTCTCCCCCGGCTCGAGTGGTGTTCAGGTGAATTTCAAAAAATACCGGAGGATTGCGAAGCGACAGGTGGGTGTCGTTGGCCACCATGGCAAAACCCGTGGCGCTCAAGGCCCCGGAAATCGTCCAGTCGTTGCTGCCTACCTCTCGAGGGCTGGTGATGTAGGCGTGGAGAGGCACTGACTGCAAGGTCTCCTGGAGGGTTTGCAGGCGCTGGGGGTCAATCTGGAACTTCTTCTCCATGGAGACCGCTGGGGTTCGAAGAGTGCTCTTTCTGTCCGCCGTGATTCCAGGAACGGAGAGGGCGTCGGTAGCCGGCTGCAAGGGGTGCATGTCTTCAAAGAGGCCGTCCAGAGGGCCACCCTGCCAGCGCGTTACGTGTTCCATGTATCGTTCGTAGTTGGCGACCTTGTCGGAGCGACCGTCAAAGGACAGATCCCAACTTTGCAGGCGACCGATGAGGAGACAGTCCACCGGCGTCCACTCCCAGATGTCTCCGAGAAGAGCCATCTCGGCTGAACCTTTGATGTCTCCGGAAGCGACTTTGGCCAGGTACTGGTTGACTCCGCTTGAATAGGCTTCCAGCATGGTGACCAGTTCGGGTTCGTTTGCCTGGATCCCTTCCCACATCTGCTCTGCTACCCCTCGCAGGTTGAGCACTCGCATGTAGACATCGTTGCTGACGTCTCCAGGCCCGGCGAGGAGGCCTTCGCCGTATCGACCGCTGGTTACGGCTCTCAGGACGTGCATCTGGACAATTCGGTATCGGGCTACAATGAAGCCCTGGGCCGCAAAGAGATCCCGTTCCGTGGAAGCAAAAACGTGGGGCACGCCCCACTGGTCCACTACGATCTCCACCGGGCCGTCCAACCCATCCAACGTGTATGTGGAGGCTGCCTCGACGGTGCCCAGGCAAGTTCGGGCTTCTGTGGTGTCGGTTTCCGCGGTACCGGTGTCCCCAGCGTTGTCCTGGTCAACAGTGTCCAGGGGGACAGAGGAATCCGTGTCCGTTGAAACGTCGGTGACGGCATCGATGGAGTTGCCGCCGTCACTGGAACAGGCGGGCAGAACCCAAACAAACAGCAACAGGACGGCAGCGAAGCGAACATGAGAATGCATGGAAATCTCCTTCGTGGATCGAATCTCTCGAATGGTATGAGTCTCTTCAAGAGCAAGAATATGCTCAGGATCTCAGCAGAGTCAATGCCTATCAGCCAACCCCAAACGGGCAGCGGTGCGCACCGTCCTTGACAAAGGCGAGGAACAACGGATTCAATGGGGAAAATCGGATGAGGTTGTCTGATGAAGCTGGCCAATCGAATGCAGTCCTTTACCTCGTTTATCGTGATGGACATCCTGGAAAGGGCCATTGCGTTGGAAGAGGCGGGGCACAATGTGGTGCACATGGAGGTGGGAGAGCCGGATTTTGAGCTCCCCGCTCCCGTTGGCGCCGCCATGGTGGACGCACTCATGCGAGGGGAGACCCATTACACCCACAGCCTGGGGACCATGGCGCTTCGGGAGGCAATCTCTCGTAACTACCTGCGCATCTATGGGGTGGAAGTGGACCCGCAACGGATTTGCGTAACCACCGGAACGTCTGCGGCCTTTGTGATGCTCTTTGGCGCTCTCCTGAATCCGGGAGACCGACTCGCCATGACCGACCCTGGGTATCCTTGTTATGCCAACGATGCGTTGCTCGTGGGAGCGTCCACTGTTCGAGTGAATCCCCCCCTACCCGACGGCTCTCGAACCCCCTATTGCCTGACCACCGAAGTGCTGGAGGAGAACGACTTGACAGGGGTGGACCTCTTTCTGGTCTCCTCTCCATCCAATCCCACGGGGATGCTCACCGATGAGGCGGTGTATCGGTGGCTTCTGGAGCGGGACATTCCTGTGATTTCGGATGAGATATACGGGCGTCTGGTGTACGAAGACGCCACGCCACGCACCGCTTTGTCCATTTCCGACGACATCATCGTCGTGGACGGTTTCTCGAAGGCTTTTGCCATGACAGGGTGCCGCCTGGGTTGGATTGTGGCTCCGCCGGAGTTGGTGGGTCCTCTCAATCGGATTGCCCAAAACCTCTATCTCTCTCCGCCCAGTGTGGCGCAGTGGGGGGCGATTGCTGCGTTGGAGCAGTGCGACGACCACCTGGAAGAGATGCGTTCGGCCTACTCCAAGAGGCGGGAGCGGTTGATGGTGGGGCTTGAAGAGTTGGGTTTGAAGGTTGCCGGGAGGCCTCGGGGAGCATTCTACCTGTTTGCCGACGTGTCTAGATACGATTCGGATTCTCTTCATTTTTGTCGCCGAATGCTGGACGAAGCCCACGTCGCTGCCACGCCAGGCGTGGACTTTGGAAAGAACGGCACCCAGTCCTTCGTTCGTTTTGCCTACACTCGTGACTTGGGGCAGTTGGAGGAGGGGTTGGCGCGGCTGCGCCGTTGGTTGCCGACTCTATGACGGCGCCGGGGTTCCGATGGCAACCCCGATGCGTTCTTTGCCTCGAAGCCACCCATCTCGAGCGTTGAAGTACATTCGCCATGTACCGTCGGGGAGCAATCGAGGGTCCATGGCGTAGACCAGTCCTCGGGTCCAACCTTCGTTGGCCGGTGCGATGAGGGGTTTGGTGTCTTCGAAGGACCATTGGGTTCCATCAACCGACCAACCGAGAACGATGCAGGAACGAGAGCGCCCATCTTCGTCCGTGTAGATGGGGTTGTTGAAGCCCCACAGTAGGTTGCGGTCGACGTCCGGGACGACTTTGATGCTCCCAGCCCCCATGTCGCGCATGGGGGAGTCGGTGGGAACTACGGCGGGTTTCGAGTCGGGAATCCACGGCCCATCCAGGGAATCGGAGCGAGCCATGCCGATGAGGAAGGGCTCGTAGAAGAGGCAGTCGGGAAGGAACACCGTCCCGGCGCTGTAGAACATTCGGTATTCCCCGTGCCAGTGGACTACACAGGGGTTGGAGCAGGTGCGATTGAAGCGCCCGTGCCATGGAAGTTGGGGTTCCAGGGCAGACTCCGGTTTGCTCCAGGTGACGAGGTCGTCGCTCACTCGATGCACGATTCGGCTGCGCAGTGGAAGGAACCAGCGGATTTCCTCGTAGAACATGTGGAATTTCCCGTGAAATACACGGACGTAGGGTCGCATGGCTCGGGGTGCAAGGGTTGACACCCGCTTCCAGTCCAAGCCGTCGTCGGAGACAAAGTGATGGAGCCGTGGGGGCATTGAGTTGGCGTACATGTGCCAACGTCCGTCCGGGGTCTCGGTGGGGGTCAACACAGTGGGGTCGGCGATGAGGAAGCCACCACTCCCTGGTTTGATGATGGGGTTGTTTTCGTGTTGCTTCCACTGGACTGTTCTCAGTTCCATGAACGCACCTCCCGGAGAGAACCT
>CALFHQ010000145.1 GCA_937876385.1 uncultured Pseudomonadota bacterium | reverse complement strand
AGCGCACCCGGGCCGTCAATCGCGGAGGCTTGGTCGTACGAGCGCTGTTCGGGTTTTTCGCCATGACCACCTATGTTTGGGCGGTGAACCACATCGACTTGGGGTTGGCTAGCGCCTTGAACCAGAGTTCCCCCCTCTTTGTGGCCTTGTTCGCTGTACTATTTCTGAAAGAGCGTCCTCAAAAGCTGCTCCCTGTGCTGGTTTTCTTCGGGTTCGTTGGAGTGTGGCTCATCGTCGCCCCGGATTTCTCCACAATCAACATCCACGCAGTAGTTGGTGCCACCTCGGCGGTCCTGGCCGCGATGTCCTACATCATGGTGAGGCATCTGAGAAGGACCGATCGACCTTGGGTCATCGTTCGCTGGTTCACCCTCTTGAACGCCCTCTTCGCATTGCCCTTCTTGCTTGTCGGAAACTGGTTGTGGCCCACCCCTCTTGAATGGGCCGCATTGGCCGGCATTGGAGCCATGGGACTTGCCGGGCAGCTCCTGTTGACCCATAGCTATCGATTGGCCGAGGCTTCGGTGGTCAGCCCCTTTATCTACACTTGTGTCCTGGTCAATTTCCTCGCCGGCTGGCTCTTCTGGGATGAATGGCCCACGGCCCTCGCCTTCCTGGGAGGCGTTCTCCTGGTGGCAAGCAGCCTGGCCATCGCAATCCTGGCCCGCCAGAAGAAAGACCCGAGCATGGAGACGGTGAGTCCCTGACCCGATTTGAATAGGAATCAAGACCCCGACTTTAACTGCGAAGACTCAGGCACGTCAGCCCACCATCCATCTTCTGGAATTCGCTGATGTCCAGTTCGATGATTCGTTTGTAGTTCATGCGGGAGAGCTTCTTCAACGTTTTGGGGGCACCCATTGGTATGAGCACGTTGTCGCCAATGGCCAGCATGTTGGCGCAGTGGGCTTCGTCGTCAGGGACGATGAGCTTGTCGAAGGACTCCAGCTCGTTTCGCATGGCCATGGAGGGAGCACAAACGAGGATGCGATTCCCGATGTAGTTGACCACTTCTCGAAGATGCAGTGCTTCATTCGGAATTGGCACCACGGTCCATTTGTATCCGTGGTTGTCGAGGATCCGGCCGAAGGTTCTCGCACCACCGGAGTTTGTTCGCTTCGAAAGTCCGATGTAAACGTGGTCGTCCAGAACGATCACGTCTCCTCCGTCGAGGGTGCCCGAGTCGATGGTCTCGCAAGGGAATCCGATTCGCCCGAAGAGGCGCTTCATCAGTTCCACTTCTCCTCTGCGGCTTTCCGCTCCCGGCCTTGTGATCAAAGCGAAGTCGGGAAACATCACAGCGGTGTCTTCGATGAATGTGCTGTCTGGAAACTCCTCTTTGGCCTCGAGTTCCTGAACCATCAGGTTGCAATCTTCCAACGCACCAACGTAAGTCCGGTGCTGTGCCAACGCCAGCTCCATGTCCGGGGGACCCAGCTCGGATCGAGTCAGGCCGTTGACGAAGGACGCACTCGGTCGTCGGACAATGGCTTTGGTGTAGAGACCCAGCGGCATGCAATGCTCCCTTTTTGGGGTGAAGTCGCCACGTCCATTCTACTTCAAACAGACCAAATCGAGAAGCCCTCGATTTGCCAATGATTTGCCAATGAATCTGGCGTTCAGAGTGGTGTTCGCCGTACATGAATCTGGCGTTCAGAGTGGTGTTTGAGCAAGGCGCAAGGCGAGACTGATGCGAGGTGTACGTACAGTACTCCGCAGCAGAAGAATCGCCGCAGCAACGAAGCTCAAGCACCGCTATGGACGCCAGATTAGAAGCGGACGGAGGTGTCCAGGTAGAACCCATGCATGGCCAAGGTGTAATCCCCGCCCTTGCTGCAAGCAAGGCAGTTCTCAGCACCCTCAGCCTTTCTCTCATCCTGGCCGGGGACGGTCGCTGAGCCCATGCGATAGGCGTAGGCCAGGTTCACTTCGAACATGCCCCAGGTGCCGCCCAAACCAGCGGTGAAGCTGTGGTTGGCGGCCGGAGGAGTTCCAAAGGCAGTGGGATATAGTTCATTGCCCACTTTCCCGTCGAAGATGTACCCGAGACGGGCACGGTAGTCGGTGAGGAACTTGTACTCGATTCCCGTTCGGAGGGTAATCGAATCGTTCCATTTGTAGAGGTTCAACACTTCGAGGTCCGTGCCTCCCGTGGCCGACTTTGCCTTGATGGTGGCGCTTTCGTTCTCGCTTTG
>CALFHQ010000144.1 GCA_937876385.1 uncultured Pseudomonadota bacterium | reverse complement strand
AACGGCGGCACTCCGAATCATCTCCAGAAGAACGTCAACGACTTCAAGGCAATCTCAGCCATTTGCGCTGAGCTGGGAATCGAGTTGCTGGTGGTGGGCCCCGAAGACCCCCTGGCCAACGGCATCACCAACTTCTTTGCCGACACCCCCATCAAGGTTTTTGGCCCCTCCAAAGATGCGGCACGCCTCGAAGGCTCGAAAATCTGGGCCAAAGAATTCATGAAGAAGTACGACGTCGCCACCGCCGACTTCTGGGCCTGTGACACTCCGCAGTGCGGCCGAGAGACCCTCACCGACGCGGATGAGGGCCCCGCTGTGGTGAAATTCGATGGTCTTGCCGGGGGCAAAGGGGTCTTTGTTTGCGGAAGTCGAGCGGAAGCCGTGGCAGCGCTCGATACCATTGAATCTCAGTACGGCCCGGACGCTCCGGTGGTCATCGAGGAGTGCCTCATAGGCCAAGAGATTTCGATTCTGGGCATCACCGACGGCACCCACATCAAGCTCCTCACCCCCTCCCAGGACCACAAGCAGCGGTTTGAGAAGGACCGGGGCCCCAACACCGGCGGGATGGGCGCTTTTTGCCCCGTTCCCCAATGCGACGACGCCCTCATGAAGCGCATCGTGGCAGATGTCGTGGAACCCACCATGAAGGGGATCCAGGCAGAGAAGCTCGACTACATCGGAATCGTCTACTTCGGCATCATGGTGACCAAGCAGGGACCAAAGCTCCTTGAATACAACGTTCGATTGGGAGACCCGGAGACCGAGGTGGTCCTTCCGAAGTTGGCCAGCGACCTGGTTCCCATCCTCCTCTCGTGTTTCGATGGAACCCTGGACAAGCAGGAGCTGACCTTCCATGAGGGCACCTTCGTTGACGTGGTGTTGGCTTCCGAAGGATACCCCGGCACCTACGAAAAGGGAGTCCCCATCTTCGGATTGGACGACCCCCTCCCGGGAACCCTGGTCTTCCACGCTGGAACCCGCAAGAAGGGAGAAGAAATCGTTACGGCCGGAGGTCGAGTGTTGAACGTCGTGGCGCAGGGAGACACCCTGGACGAAGCCATCAAGCTGGCCTATCAGCAGGTGCAGCGAATCTCCTTTGCCAACAAGGTCTTTCGAAAGGACATCGGACGAAGGGAGTGGACTCTGTGATGCATCGACTCACAGTACTCATTTCAGGGCGAGGCTCCAACATGGAGGCCATCGTGCGGCACACCCAGGACGGCGAGTTGGCCGGGCTGGCGAAGGTGGTTGCCGTGGTCTCCAACAAGGAAGATGCCGCGGGACTTGAGATTGCCCGGAAGGCTGGAATCGAAACCCACGTTGTGACCAGCCGTGGGAAGAAACGCCGGACCTACGACGAGGAGTTGGCCTCAGTGGTGCGAGGGACCAACCCGGACCTCGTGGTGCTGGCGGGGTTCATGCGCATCCTGTCTCCAGTGTTCATTTCGGCGTTCCCTGGAAACATCATCAACATCCACCCGGCAGACACGAAGAAGCACCAAGGGCTTGGGGGGTATGACTGGGCCTTTGAGAATCGGTTGCCTGAAACCCGCATCACCGTTCACACAGTGGACGAAGGGTTGGACAGTGGACCCATCGTTGGGCAACATGTCGTCGACTTAGCAGGGGCAAAGACCCTTCACGAAGTGGAACAGAGAGGATTGAAGGCCGAACACCGGTTCTACAGTCAAATGCTGAAGAAGATCCTGGTAGCACGAAACGATCCCCTAGGGGGTCAGGAGGCAGGTTCATAATGTGTGGCATCGTAGGATTCATGGGGCGAACGGATGTAGCACCCGAAATCGTCCACGGCTTGACGTCACTGCAGCATCGAGGGCAGGACGCTGCCGGACTGGTCACCTTCGACACCCGTTTTCGGATGAAGAAGGGGCTGGGGCTGGCCGCTGAAGTCTTTCGCAATGTAGACCTGAAGGCGTTCGCCGGGCCGTGGGGACTGGGACACGTCCGATATGCGACTCAGGGAAAGGACGACCTCATGGACGCCCAGCCCTTCGCCATCAACTATCCCTTCGGCATCGCCATGGTGCACAACGGCAACGTCACCAACTTCAACGAGTTGCGGAAGGAGCTTTTCGAACAGAAGCACCGCCTCCTCGAGACCTCCAACGACCTGGAGCTGATTCTCTACACCCTGGCCAGCCAGTTGGAACAGAGACGCCTCGGGAACCTCTGCGCCGAAGACATCTTCGACAGCGTGGAAGAGACCCAAAAGGCCGTTCAGGGAGCCTACTCCACCATCACCATCATCGCCAACGAAGGGATGCTGGCCTTCACCGACCCCTACGGCATTCGTCCACTGGTCATGGGGCGCAAGTTCACCAAGCTGGGAATCATCTACGGCTTCGCTTCCGAGTCGAGCACCTTTGACTACCTGGGCTACGAGAAAGTTCGAGACCTCAAGCCGGGGGAAGCCATCTTCATCGACAAGGAGAGGCAGAGTGACACCAAGGAACTGACCGTCCAGGGGCGTGCCTTCTGCGTCTTCGAATACATCTACTTTGCCCGAGAAGACTCCCACATCCACGGCCGACTGGTTGCCGGAGAGCGAGTCCGAATGGGAAAGAAGCTCGCCGAGACCTTCCGAGCCACAGGGCTCCAACCCGACATCGTTGTGGATGTGCCCGCTTCCGCCTACTTCTTTGCCTCGGGACTGGCAGAAGAACTGGGGGTTCCATACCGTCGAGGGCTCTCAAAGAACAAGTACATCGGCCGCTCCTTCATCTCATCGAGTCAAACCGAACGTGAGAAGGTGGTGCGGCAGAAGCTGAACCCCATCAAGGAAATCGTGGAAGGAAAGAAGGTGGCCGTGGTGGACGACTCCATCGTTCGAGGAACCACGTCGAAGCACCTGGTGAAGTTGCTTCGGGAATCCGGCGCCAAAGAAGTCTACTTCGTGTCGGCAGCTCCCCCCATCCGATTCCCTTGCATTTACGGAATCGACATGTCCATCAAGCGAGAGATCATCGCGGCCAACTACGAAATAGACGGCATCGCCCGCTATATCGGAGCCGACGCGGTGATTTACCAGAGCCTGGAAGATCTCAGGGAATTGTACAACGACTTGCCATGCTGCTACGCCTGTTTCTCCGGGAATTACCCCACGGGAATCGGATCGGAAGCGCTGGATGAAATCGAACGGGAACGAGTATGCTCCAAGAACCAGCAGAAAGAATTGCCATTCTAGATTTCGGTGGGCAGTACACCCACCTCATCGCACGACGGGTGCGAGCCCTCGGGGTCTTTTCGGAGATTCTCCACCCCCAGGAGTTCAAGCCCGATGCGCAAGAGGGGTTGGTCGGGGTGATCCTCAGTGGAGGCCCCGACTCGGTACTCACCAGCGAGATGAGCGATGTCCCCTTCGACTTCGCACAGATTCAGGTTCCCATCCTGGGTCTCTGCTTCGGTCATCAACTCCTGGCTATGAAGCTGGGAGGAGAAGTAGAAGCAGGGGCCCAACGGGAATACGGTCTGACCCCCGTGAACGTGGCCACGGACTCCACCCTCTTTGAGGGGCTTCCCGAGCGGCAAAACGTCTGGATGAGCCACGGAGACCACGTGACTCGACTTCCCGACGGCTTCTACTCCACAGCCCAAACCGATACCGTTCCGGTGGCTGCCTACGAATCCGCTGACCACCGTATTTTCGGGTTCCAGTTCCACCCCGAAGTCACCCACACCAAGTACGGAAATCGGATGTTGGAGCGGTTCGTTCGTCGATGCAGTCCAAACCAGCTCTGGGATGCCGGGAACATCGTCGACCAGTTGGTTCACAACGTCCAAGAGAAGGTCAAAGACAAACGGATCTTCCTCCTCATCTCCGGTGGCGTGGACTCCCTGGTCACTCTGGCCGTGTGCTTGAAGGCCGTGGGCCCCGAACGGGTGGTCTCCCTCCATATCGACACTGGATTCATGCGCCTGGGTGAGTCCGCCGAAGTCATGGCATTCCTGAAGCGACTGGGATTTGCGAATCTGCACATCGCCGACGCCTCTAAGAGCTTCTTTGATGCCCTGGAGAACGTCGTCGAGCCTGAAACCAAGCGGAAGATCATCGGGCGACTGTTCGTGGAGGAGGTGGGGCCCGCCATCCAACGTTTGGGGCTGGGGGATGATTGGTTGCTGGCCCAAGGCACCATCTACCCCGACACCATCGAAAGCGGCGGCACCAAGAACTCCTCTACCATTAAGACCCACCACAACCGCGTGGCGGAAATCGAAGAGATGATCAAGGAAGGACGGATCATCGAACCCATCAGCGAGTTGTACAAAGATGAGGTCCGAGAAGTCGGCGCCAAACTGGGACTGCCGGCGGATCTGGTGAACCGCCATCCCTTCCCGGGGCCGGGGTTGGCCATCCGAGTCATCGCAACGGACCGAAATTTCCCGGAGACGGACTTCGACAAAGAGGGAAAGGAACTTCAGGAGTTGGCGTTGCAGGCCGGCCTTCGAGGGGAAGTCCTCCCCGTCAAGAGCGTGGGAGTGCAAGGAGACTTTCGAACCTACCACCATCCAGCGGTACTCTGGTCGGAGAAAGGGGAACCAACCTGGGAGACGCTTCTGGAAAGCTCCGCCCGCATCGTCAATCGCCTCAACACCGTCAACCGAGTGGTGTTCTCCCCGGGGGGATTTGAGCGAACCGGGCTAAGAATGATGCCCACCTTCGCCACTCCTCAGGTCGTGGAGCGCCTCCAGCGTGTGGACTCCCTGGTCCGCCGCCTCACCGCCCACCACGAGGAAATCTGGCAGATTCCCGTGGTGAGCCTCCCCCTCTTCGATTGGAACGGCAAGCAGGTGTTCGTGGCAAGGCCGGTGTGCTCTCGAGATGCCATGACGGCGTCCCCCTTTGAAATGGACTTCGAAGAAATGCGTGAGCTCGCAGCGGCTGTGGCCTCACTCTCTGGAGCGGGTCTGCTGCTGTATGATGTGAGCACCAAACCACCTGCAACCATTGAGTGGGAGTAGATGAGTCAATTCATCATCAACGCCAAGTGGGTCACCCCGGAAGGGTCCACGGCAAAGGGCGCCATGGAGGTAGTAGAAGGGCGCATTCGACTCCATGCGACAAGCCCATGCTCGCAGTCCGACGAAGTTCTCTTCGACGGCCGCAGCTACTTCTTCTGGCCCGGTTTCATCGACACCCACGTCCACTTCCGGGAACCCGGGGCAAGCTACAAAGAAGGAATCGACAACGCGTCCAAAGCTGCCTTGGCCGGGGGGGTCACTACCGTCCTGGACATGCCCAACAACAACCCTCCCACCACCACACCAGCCCGCCTCGAAGCCAAGAAAGAGCTGTTTCGACGCAAGTGCCGAACGAACTGGGGAATCCACCTCCACTCCACCTTCCCCGTCACCCCGGGCAGTGAACCCATCGCTTCCGCCAAGGTGTACATGGCCAAAAGTTCGGGGTTGC
>CALFHQ010000143.1 GCA_937876385.1 uncultured Pseudomonadota bacterium | reverse complement strand
TGCCTACCACCGTGACCCTCTCCCCCGGCACCAAGGCGGACGACCTGGGAGAGATGGATTTCCCCGTTCGTGCCGACGTGGGAGCTCAGTATATGGGCAAACACGTCGTTGGGTTCGATATGGCTGGAGAGTTCTTCGGTCTAGGGATATGGGGCGAGGTAGCTGTGGTGTTTCCTGACGGCGTGAAAACCCGCGCCGTTGCCAATGATCTCCTTATCGACTACGACCTCACGGAAGAGCGCATCAGCGACACCCCCTACGCCCAGTACACCATCGGGCTCGACTACCATTTTGATTGGAGTATGTACGTCAACCTTCAGTACGCCCACGGATTTCCCTTTGAACTCGGAAAAGATGCGCAAAATGACTACTTCATCCTCAAACTCGACCAGAACTTCCTGTACAACACGTTGCGACTCACCCTTCAGGGCGGGTTTGCCATTGTGGAATGGGACGACGTCGGAAACAACCACGGCTACCTCGTCAATCCCGAGATTGCCTACAAACCGTTCGACAACCTTGAATTCATGCTGGGAGCTTATATTCTGGAAGGAGAGGGGAGCGGACTCTTCGCACTTCTGGATGACCAGGACCAGGTCTACTTGAAGGCCCAGGCGTCCTTCTAAATCGGCTCCTTTTCCCTCCGGCCCTTTTGACCTTGATTTTGAAGGACCGTGGGGGCAATCTAAACCCTGCCCTGAGAAGCGAAACACAGGTGGAACCATGGCTGGTACGACAACAGACAAACGACAGCAGATTCTAGAAGCGGCCCGGGGACTTTTTGCCCAATATGGCTTCCGGAAGTGCACAACCGAGGACATCGCCGGGGCTTGCGGCATGACCAAGGCAGCGCTGTATCATTACTTTGATAACAAGGAAGGACTGTTTGCGGCCGTCATCGAATTGGAAGCGGAAGCCCTTTTCAATCAGCTCGTGGTGGCTACGCAGGACATTGATGACCCCGTCGAGAAGCTGTCTCTCTACGTCACCACCCGTTTTCGACGCATCAAGGGGTTGGTGAATCTCTACCAATTGGCCAATCCGGGCCGAAAAACCCTGGCTCCCAAGGTCAACCGGCAGTTGGATCGCCTGTACGAGCGAGAGGAGGGCTTCTTGCGGGCTGTCCTCGATGACGGCATTGCCAAAGGGACCTTCCGAGCCATTCCCACTCAGCTTCTTCCCCGAATTCTCATCGCCGGCTCCAGAGGGGTCGTTTCCGATTTCGTGGTTGGGGCCGACGAAGAGACAGTCAACGAGGCAGTGACTCAGCTCCTGGACCTATTCTCTCGGGGCCTCGTGGCCTGCAAGAAAAAGCCCTCATAGCCCAAGATTCCCCCTTCGCCGGGCGGCCCTTTTCTCTGACTTCTCCAACAACAGGGCAGCCTTTTTGCATCTGCTCCATCCTGGCGCATCCCGCCGGAGCACAGGAAGGACGTCGTCACTGGGACCCTCCCCCGGAAGTTCAGTCACAACGCTCATTTTTTCCAATACCTGAACCGAAAGGCGCTTGTCAGGACGTCTCTGTTTCTCGGTGCGCCAGAACCCTCGAGGATCCAACCCCCTGACGAACTCCCGGTCTCCCAGCTTCATGGCCGAGTGTCTGCATCCAGCGAGGATTTCCTCCATTTCTGCGACCGTCAC
>CALFHQ010000142.1 GCA_937876385.1 uncultured Pseudomonadota bacterium | reverse complement strand
TGCACCGTCTTGTTGGATGGCAAACCGGTCACATCCTGTATTCTTCTGGCTTGGCAAGTAGATGGGCGTGAAATTACAACTGTGCAGGGTCTCGACCCGGTGATATTCGAACGCATTTCAAATGCCATGGTGGGAGAGGGAGCGGTGCAGTGTGGCTTCTGCTCTCCCGGTTTTGTCTTGTCGATCAGTGCGCTCTTGAAGTCGAATCCCAATCCCACAAGAGCCGAAATCCAGATGGCTCTTTCCGGAAACTTGTGCCGGTGCACCGGTTATGAGCGGATCTTTCGTGCCGTGGAATTGTTGGCCAGCCAGGGGGGACGACGATGACCGAAGGAATCCGACCGAATGTAGTTGGGCGCTCTGTTGAGCGCGTGGATGTGCGGATGAAAGTGGCTGGGACCGCCCGGTATGTGGACGACTTGACTCTTCCAGGAATGGTTCATGTGGCCGTGGTCACGTCCGACAGGCCTCACGCTGAGTTGAGGGCAGTCAATTGGGATGGAGTGAAGAACGCTGAAGGGGTGCTGGCTGTTTTCACTCACCAGGACATCCCTGGAGTCAACCAGATCGGCTGTGTCTTGGAAGACCAGCCATTTCTGGCCATTGATAAGGTCCGTTTCGTGGGCGATCGAATCGCCCTGGTCGCAGCGAATACTGCCCAGCAGGCCAGGCATGCAGCCTCATTGGCTGAGATTGACTATGTTGAGCTTCCTGGAGTGTTTGAAGCGACTCAATCGATGAACGAGTCCAGCCCCTCGATTCACTCCGGAGGGAACCTTGTCTCCCACTTGAAGGTGCGACATGGCGGCGGCAAGGGAGCCATAGAGAACAGTGCGGTGGTTGTGGAAGGGCGATTCCGGGTCAATTACCAGGAACATGCCTATCTGGAGCCCCAAGGAGTGATGGCTGCTCCAAGCGGGGACGGCTTGCATATTCAAGGCAGCATGCAGGCTCCTTTTTATGTGCTCTCTTCGGTGTCGAGAGTGTTAGGAATGCCTCATCACCGCATCAGAGTTGAGCAGACGGTTACCGGAGGGGCCTTCGGCGGCAAGGAGGACTATCCATCCGAGGTTGCAGCTTGTGCTGCTCTGGTCGCCTGGCATCTTGGGCGTCCGGCCAAGCTGGTCTACACACGCCCAGAGGACATGCAGATATCCACAAAACGACATCGAATGTCCATGCGCTATCGGGTCGGTGCTTCCTCCGATGGCGCGCTAAATGCGCTGGACGTCACCCTCCATGTAGATGCAGGGGGATACGCTGGTCTCTCTACGGTTGTAGCTGAGCGCGCAAACACCACCGCCGGCGGTCCGTACCGATTTCCCAATGCCCACGTCGATACGTGGGTTGTGTACACGAACAACCTCTTTGGCGGTGCTTACCGGGGGTTTGGCAATCCTCAAGTCACGTTTGCCATCGAGACGATGATGGATCGTCTGGCCGAAGCGCTCAAGATGGACCCGGTCGAACTCAGGCGCAAGAACCTCCTGACTGTGGGGGACCTCTCCATCACGGGGCAGCCGATACCTCCCTCGGCACCATCCAAAGAGATTCTCGACCGACTTCTGGAGTTGTCCGGCTATCGCACCATCCGGCAAGAGGCCGAAGAGTTCAACCGAGGTAGTCGTTGGAAACGGCGAGGGGTGGGTCTGGCTCTTTCCATGTATGGTTGTTGTCTGCACGCCGGCGGGCAGCGGTATGAGGGCTCTGGAGCTTTGGTGCAGGTCCGAGGGGATGGAACCGTAGAGGTCAGTATCGGGGGAACGGAGTTGGGGCAAGGAGCTTTCACCATGGCGGCCCAGATTGCCTCCGAGGTCCTGGGAGCCCCGTACAAGAGCGTCAGAGTTCTTCCGACGGATACTTCCAGGGTACAAGATAGCGGTCCTACGGTGGCCTCACGAACCACCGTGATGAGCGGCAATGCAGTACGTGCTGCGGCGACTCGATTGCGAATCCGATTCCTGGCAGTGGCAGCGGATATTCTGGGTACAAGCGCCAACGAAATACAGATTGCTGAAGGGGTCTACCGTTCTGAAGGCGGAGACTTGCCCTTTGAGGAGTTGTGCGCCGAGGCCAGCCACCGCAATGTCGATCTCGGTGCCTCGGGCTGGTACGCTCCCCCACCCAAGCCTTTTGACAAGGAAACCGGCCAGGGTACTGCCTATTCTGTCTACGCGTTCACGGGGCATGTGGCGGAAGTCGAGGTGGATGCGATGAGCGGCCTCACCAAGGTCAGAAGGCTCTTTGCTGCACATGACGTTGGGAAGGCCATAAACCCGGCGATGCTTGAGGCACAGGCTCAAGGTGGGATGGTTCAGGGGATGGGGTGGGCGCTCACAGAGGACTTGAAGGTGCATGAGGGTCGTTGTTTGAACCCCGGTTTTTCGGACTATCTGATTCCCGGAGCATTGGACACACCGCTGATGGAAGTTGTCTTCGTGGAAGATCCCTACCCCGATGGGCCCTATGGTGCCAAGGGGGTTGGCGAACCGACTCTCATTTCTGTGCCTACTGCCGTGGCGTTGGCAGTCGGGCACGCTTGCGAACGACAGGCTGAGGCGCTGCCGGTGACAGCAGAGACGGTATTGAGGTGGTTGTATGATAGGAAAGAAGATTCCGGTCAGTGAAGCCGCGTTGAGGTTGCACAATGACTCCATTGTGTTGGATTGCCATTCCCATTTCTTGATTAATGGGTATATGCACAATCGGTCCTTCGGAGATCGTGGGAAGTCACCTGCGATCTACAATCCTCTGCGGAATGCGATTGATCTACCGAAGCTGCAGGAAGGAGGGGTCAATGCCCTGGCCTTCACAAGCTACACAGTGGGGCGTCCGCTCTTTCGACTAGGGACCGATCGAATCACGGATAGAATACTGAACCGCTACTATGAGATCGTCGGTTCTCTGGCCACTGAAGTCGCCCATTGCGAAACCGCCGGAGAGATTCGTGAGACGGTTGCTGCCGGGAAGCTGGCCACGTTCCTGGCCATTGAGGGTGCCCACGTTTTGGAGGGGAAACTCGAGAATGTCCAGCACTTCTTCGAGCGTGGAGTGCGGCTGGTTACTATTACTCACTTTGTGGCCAATGGAATTGCCGATGGCACGAGCTCTCCGTTTCGACCGCACAAGGGGCTCAGCGATTTTGGACGAGATGTTGTCAAACAGATGCAATCGCTGGGGATGATGGTGGACCTCGCTCACTGCACTGAAGAGGCCTTTGAGGATGCCATCTCGGCGTCTACTCGCCCGTTGATTTTCTCTCACACGGGACTGCGGCGGTTCAGGAACATTGAAAGGAACATCTCAGACGACCAGGTCCGTGAGTTGACTCGCCATGGGGGACTTGTCGGGGTCATCTTTTTTCCGCCCTACCTGGGGAAGGCGGGCAAAGACGTTCGAGCAATTGCCAGGACTGCATACGAGATTGCCAAGTTGTCCTCACCCCGACACATTTGCCTCGGCAGTGATATGGACGCCTTCACTTACACTCCTCGGGGTTTTGTGGACTCTTCAGACATGCCACAGGTGACCCAAGCACTTCTTGATGTGGGTTTTGACGAGGGAGAAGTTCGAGGGATCCTCGGAGAGAACTTCCTCAGGTTCTTCGACGAAAGCGGGCCGGAAGAGCCATCAAGAGCATAGCCAACAGAAGTAGCATTGGAATCGTGTTGTTGTTGGCTTCCGCCCCAACAGCACAACCGTTTCCACCACTGGACGGAGCATCGCCGAGGTCATCCTTGCCACTCTGGCTGTCTGCCAAGGCATCGGGGAGAGTTGTGTCGTCGCTTGAAATGGAGTCTGGAGTGCTCATAGTGTCTGGGTTCGTAGCCGGTTCCTCGACGGTTTGCTCCGGCATGTCGGTGGTCTCGTTCACGTCGAAAACGATGAGGGACTCTCCGACCTTCCCCCAGCCATCCCGAACGGCTAGCTTCATCACGGCGGTCATCGGTTCGGGATATCCGTACTCAATGGCGCTTTCGGTGCTCCACGGCGTGTCCCACTTTCCGTCGTAGTTGAGGTCCCAGCGGTACTCCAGGGCGTCTCCGTCGGGGTCCACAGAGTCCGAACCGTCGAGGAAGCAGTAGAGTCCTTGGCGACCCACAAGCGTCGGGCCGGCGGTGGGCGGGTTGTTTCCCTGTGGTGGCTCCTGGTCCATGGCCGAGCGGTAGATGTTGAGTTTCCCGTATCCGTATTTCGGGTTGGGTAGTTCTCCCATGGCGTCGTTTGTGTCGACTCCGTCCAACAAGCGTTGGCGGATTTCCGGGGCGGTTGCATCGGAAAGAACTTGTTTCAGAAGCGCTAATGAACCGGCGACATGGGGGCCTGCCCCGGATGTGCCACCGAACACCATGTAGCTTCCAGTGACGCTTTCTGTCCCCGGCATCCGGGCACTCATGTCCCATTCTGACAATGGGGTGAACGGATCGTCTGGAGCCGTGATATCGATGGCGACATCTCCATCCATCCTCGGACCTCGGCTGGAGTAGTCACGTAGGAAACCGAGTTCATCGGGCCCACCGAATCGGCCACCGAAGGCGGCAACACTGATTGCCGAGTTCGCAGTCGACGGGTGGCAGATGGTGGTGTCGTCGCTCTCATGGTCTGTGAAGGTGATTACTCGATTCCAGCTCGACACCCAGTCCATGATGTATCCGTGGACGTAGAGATCGGTCCCCCGGGAATTCGTGATGGTCCACTTCCATTTTCCGCTTGCGACTGCCTGCTGGTTCTCGTCGTAGATGTAGCATACGAGCATTGTGAAGCCAGCCGCCGACGTCTCGGCGTAACACATCCCATCCATTCCACTGCCCAACAAGATGGGCTCGTGGCTTCCATTGGTCGGCATCGGGGTGGCCTCGCCACTGCCGGGCATCTTGACGGCCACCGATACGTCTTCGGGTAGTCCGTTGAAGTAGAGAGTGAAGATGTAGGCCGGGGTTTGGTACGGATAGTACTCGTAGTCTGGCCAGGACTCAGGCAGAAGGATGCCAATTTCGGAATCTCCAGTGGGAAGGGCCGCTTCCATGTGCTTGCCGGCAGTGGCAAGATTCCCAGCTGGCACGACCTGGAGCACTCCATTCTCCTCATACATCTGGTCCATGGACACTTCCAGGTTGCTGGTGCCATCCATGAACGTCATCCCCCACATGGAGAATTCGTACAGCATGATGTCGATCCCCTGGGCCTTTGCCCAAACGAGCTTTTCGATAGTGGATGTGTCTTCCCAACTCGTATCGTAGTCCAGGGAGTTGTCCATCAGATAAAGTGTCGAATAGGGGGCCATTCCGACGAACCGATTCAGACCGGGTGTATTTCCGGCGAGGATTCCGTTGACTCCCGTCCCGTGCAATCCAACGGGCCTGCCACTGCTATCGAGTGTCCCAAAGGTTCTGACTGAAACTTCGCTGAGCTTGTCCCCTCGGACGTACTCCTTGCCTGCAACCAGGATCTTCTCGAATTTGGAATTTCCCAGCATAACGAACTTCTCTTCCGGATCGATGACTCCGTCCCTGTCCACGTCGTCAACGACGAAGGTGGGTTCGCCAAATCCGGGAGAGTTGTCGGAGAAGCCCGCATCAGCGCCGAAATCCCGCTTTCCGTTTCCGTTGGAGTCGATGTAGACCCAGTCGACTCCCAGGTCGAACTGGCCGTTTCCGTGCAACGTGTCCATGCCGTGTTCGGGATCGTAGAAGTTGACCTGGGCGACGTCGACGTAAAGGGTCAATTCGGATGCGGAAGCCAAGGAATCGCCATCGATATCGACGACGTCGGTTCCAAAATCGAACACTCCATTGTCGTTGACATCGATCCACGGGTAGTAGCCACCATCGGCGTAGAAGAACGCAGGGTGCAGCGGATCAATAGCTGAGTCGATGTCCCCGATTTTCACCCCCTCTCCGGGCTTCTTTCCGGTAGCGTACTCAATCTGCGAGGCGAGTTCGTCAGAGAAGGTGAGAGGTTTCGTTACGTTCAGAGGGGAGATGGGGGAGCGAATGTATTCGCAGTCCACTTGCAGCAAGCCGGGGAAGGCAAGTACTTCGTCGAAGCCTTTCCATGAGATGCGAGCTGGGTAAATTGACCCGATGCGGTGCACAGAGTCCAAGGCGCCTTCTCGGTCAAAGGCGAATGTTACCCCCTTGTCAGCAAGCTGCCCCAATTCCTCTGGTGCGAGTGGGTTCTCGAATCTCAGAGAGCCCGTGAAACCGAACTCGTCGGCAATTCCTTTGGGAATGTGTCTAGGCAGATCTTCGCGCAGCGCCTTCAAGATCCAGACGGTGGGCGTCACGCGGGCCGGTTTGCTTGTGGCGGCCGCAGGAGCCAGGAGAATCAGAAGAAGGAACAACACTCGAGTTCGAAAAGACCGCATAACACCTCCGGCTCACTTCGATAAACAGGTTAGCGCGCACGACAGCGTAGATTTGAGACGTGATCAAGTCAAGGCCGGGCTTGAGGCGCCCTTTCCATCCACGGGTCGGGGGTGCCCAACTTTGTTGATTCGCGATCAAACAGGGTCAGGTCAGCCAGAGAGCGCCCCGAAGGCAAGGAAGTCGGTGCAGATGGCGGCGGAGGCGTACATTTGGTACTTCGAGCAAGCCATCAGGCGACTGACGAAGCCTGCGGGGATGATCGCTGGTTGAGATGACCCTGTTTAGATGAGAGCCGTGCTGAAGTACCGTTCCGCCCGGTCGGGGAGGACGGTAGCAACGACTCGTTTTCCGTCGGCCAGGTGGGCGGCACACCAAACGTTGGCGCCGGAAGAAGTTCCAACGAGGATCCCTTCTTCTCTGGCCATCCTTCGAGTCATTTCAACGGCATCTTCGTCGGACACGGTCATGACCATGTCGATGGCATTCACGTCAACGATCTCCGGGATGAAGCCATCTCCAATTCCCTGGATACAGTGCAGCCCTGGCTCTCGGCCCAACAGCGCTGCATTGTTCTTGGGCTCGACGCCGACGATTTGGACCTTCGGGTTCATCTCACGAAGGTAGCGCCCGACGCCCATGAGGGTGCCGCCACTGCCAACCCCAGCCACAAAAACATCGATGCAGTCTCCACACTGCTTCCACAACTCTGGTCCCGTGAACAGATAGTGGGCTTCCGGATTAAGGGGGTTGGTGAACTGGTTGGGAATGAACACGTCCGGGAGTTCCTCTTGAATCTCGCGCACCTTGGCCAAAGCACCATCAAGGCTCTCTTTGGCGGGCGTCAAGATGAGCTCGCCACCGAGCGCTACGATGAGCTTTTTCCGCTCCTCGCTCATGTTCTCCGGCATCACGATGATTACGCGGTGCCCCATCCTTCGACCAACCAGGGTGACCCCAATGCCCGTGTTTCCGGACGTCGCTTCGACAATCACGTCGTTGGGTTTCAGCAGACCCTTGTCTCTTGACGTCTTCAGAATGTGCAGTGCAACACGGTCTTTGACGCTCCCTCCCGGGTTCAGAAACTCGGCCTTGCAGAGGATCTCACCGGCAGCAATATTCTCCAAGGCAATCAGCGGAGTGTTACCGATTGCGTCCAGTACCGACTGCCTTTCACAGTGCATGTCCAGCCTCTTCGTTGTTTCGTTGGTTGTTATCGGTTCAGGAGATTGTAGAGAATCCCCTTCTGTACGTGCAGACGGTTTTCTGCTTCATCAAAAATGACCGACTGCTCGTGATCGCAGACCTCGTTTACAACCTCGTGTCCGCGGTGGGCGGGCAGGCAGTGCATGAAGATCCAATTCTCCGCAGCGTGCTTGAGAAGGTCCAGGTTCACCTGATAGGCCTTGAACAGTTTCTCTCGTTCGTCAGCCTCTCCTTCTTGACCCATCGATGCCCACACGTCGGTGTAAATCACCCGGGCGCCCTTGACCGCTTCCACAGGGTTCGATTTGATCTCAAAGCGCGCCCCGGTTTTCTCAGCGTCAGACTTGGCGAGTTCCATAACCGCCGGGTCGGGCTCAAAGCCGAGGGGAGTCGCAAGGGTCAAGTGAACTCCAGTTTTCGCTGCTCCCAAGATGAGAGAATGGGCAACGTTGTTCCCATCCCCGAGGTAAGTGACCTTCAAACCTCGAAGGGACTCCACCTTCTCGTACATCGTGAAATAGTCAGTCAGGCCTTGACACGGATGCAGATAGTCCGTGAGTCCATTGACTGTTGGAATCGAGGCATGCTTCCCGAACTCGACAACTTCGTCGTGGGAAAATGTCCGAATCATCATCGCATCGATATACCTCGAGAGAACTCTTGCGGTGTCGGCGACGGACTCGCCTCTCCCCAGTTGGAGTTCGTCCGGCCGAAACAACATCCCGGTACCCCCCAACTGATAAATCGCAGTCTCGAAAGAGACGCGAGTTCGGGTGGAGGGCTTCCGGAAGAGCATTCCCAAAATCTTTCCCTTGCAGGAAGTCTCGTACTTCTTGCGGTCAGCCTTCATATCCTTGACGAGGGCAAACAGCTCCTCAACTTGCTCGATTGACAGATCACTGATTGCGAGTAGATCTTTCGGCCACATGTCACCCTCCCGGTGAAAAGTCTCGGAGAACTTACTACAGAAGAAAGTCTGGATCAATACGCTTCCGGCAGTCGACCGCCCGGATGCAGCGAATCACAGTCGACGAGTTGAGCAGATGGTTCCAGGTGACTGAACAGTCCCGTCGGGAGTCGCCCCTTCGGTGACTCGACCCCGAGGGAGGAACAAGGGCTCAGCGAGAACTCACGGACACGCCCCAACCTCGGAACACCCTCCGTCCCCGTTTTGACCCCGTCCCCGCTTGGGCCTTGTTCAGGGCACTGGTCACCCTCCGTCCCCGTTTGGAGCTTGTTTTCGTTGGGGCTGGGGTGTTTCTAGGAAGACGGGGTAACGTTCTTGGTTGATTGTGGCTCTAGTTTGGAGAACAGAAGAGGAGGTGTGCCTCATGGATTTGGGAGCGGGAACTGTATTTCTGGGTGGGTTATTGACCTTTGCGAGTCCGTGTGTGTTGCCTCTGATTCCCATCTACCTTTCTGTGCTGCTAGGTGGCTCGGTGGAGGAAGCTCGGGACCTGAAGAGTCGATTCAAGTTGTTCTTGAACGGCCTGATGTTTGTTGCCGGATTCCTGGTGGTGTTCGTGCTTCTGGGATTGACTGCTTCGGCCATTGGAAAATCGCTGATTCGATACCGTCTACTGATGCAACAGATTGGCGGGATGTTGGTGTTCTTTTTTGGTCTAAAGTTTTTGGGTCTTGTGAAGTTGGATGTCCTGGATCGTGAGAAGCGATTCAGTCTTGGGGCAGGCAAAGCCGGGATGAATCCGATGGCTGCTTTTGTCATCGGTTTGACTTTCGCTTTTGGGTGGACTCCGTGTGTTGGACCGATTCTGGGATCGATTCTCACTTTCACAGCGGTGAATACGAACTCGATGTTGATGGGTGGCTTCTACTTGTTCCTTTACGGCATGGGGGTCGGCCTTCCGCTTTTGCTGGTGGCCTTGTTCGCGCAACGAGGGGTGACTGTTCTTCGCAAGCTGAATCAATTCATTCCCCGAATTGAGAAGGTTACTGGGGTTGTCCTGGTTGTAATGTCGCTGTTGATGGTCACGGATTCTCTGAGTTTCCTGATGTTCGACCCGACGTCCTCCAGCAGCGTCGGCATTTCCGCCGGCATGAAAGCGGGCTCCAAGCCGGGAGTTGGGCAGGGGTCTACGACTGCCAGCGACTTGATGGGGAAGGGGCACCCGGTGTCCAACGACGAAGTTGAGGATGGGGGACAGTGTTCAGCGGAGAGTGCTTGTGCGGTGGAGGAAGGAGAGGAGGTCTTTGAAGTAGGTTCTGCGACGACAGGATTGGACAGGATCCAAGGACCGATGGCCCTTGAGTTCATTCAGCCGGATTGTCCCGCCTGCATGAAGATGGTTCCGTTGATAAACGCCATCGACAAGACCTGCTCGGGTGAGGGGCTGGATGTCGAGAGGTTGGACATATCGATTCCAGAGAACCGCGCTTTCGCCAGGAGGTTGGGTGTGGTTGGTACTCCTACCTTCGTTTTCTTCGACGAATCAGGGACGGAAGTTTCTCGGCTGGTGGGTGTGCAATCGTTTGAGTCGCTTCATCAGGCCATCGCCGTATTGATGGGGGAGGTCTGCGCCGACTTTTCTCGCTTCGAGTACTAGTTAGTCTGGGAGAATCTATTTTCTTCCGACGATGTCGTTATCCCGGTTGAAAAACAGGACGATTGGCTGGATTGGCTTCTCTGTCATACCGAAGGCCATGATGATAACTTGGTGGCCAGCTTGGATTTTCAGTGCGGCTGCGCCGTTCATTTCGATCCGCTTGCTGCCTCTTTCACCCCTTAATACGTAAGTTTCGAGGCGTTCGCCGTTTTCGCAGGATGCCACGAGGACCTTTTCTCCGTCCCAGATATCGGCTTCTTCCATGATATCTTCCGGGATGGTGATGCTGCCGACGTAGTCTACGCTAGCGCCCGTGACTATGGCGTTGTGAAGTTTCGATTTGAGGCAGATTCGGTACATGCTCCTCTCCATTGTGCGCCGTTATAGTCTGTGGCTCGAAAAAAATCAAGTCGGGCTGTCGAATTGGTTTGACTGACAGGGGTTTGGACAGTTTAATTCAGGGTAGGTCAAACCGAATCACAGCACAGCCAATTCGACGGATTCCTGTTGGTTCGGGCTCGGGACGGATGAACGTCCCCGATTTGCCAAAGGTTTTGCAGCATGAAAGGTGTCGTGAAGTGGTTCAATGACAGCAAGGGTTATGGTTTTGTCACGACGGAAGATGGGGCAGATGTGTTTGTGCATCACAGCGCCATTGAGATGGACGGGTTCCGCACTCTGCGCCAGGGGGAAGAGGTGGAGTTCGAGGTCCGGGAGGGCCCCAAAGGGCAGCAGGCGGCGAACGTCAAGCGGCCGTGAGTTGTTTGTGTGGTTCGGTGAATGAGAGGGACTCGGTTCTAGTTGATTCTGTTAGCATCTGGTGACGGATTGTCAAGTCGTGCTGCCCGGCGGTCATGACGGGTCTTTTGTCCTTGGGGCATTGGATACGTCGTCTGCGGAGGGGTTTCTTCTCTGGAGAGCTTCTTCGATGAGGTAGTCTACGACTCCGGCATAGGGTATTCCTGCGGCTGCCGCCGCTTGTGGAAGCAGTGACGTCTCTGTGAATCCCGGGATTGTATTCGTTTCAATTACCCAGCACATCTCCTGGTCATCAATGATGATGTCGGTGCGTGACATCCCCCGGCATCCGAGGATGAGGTGGGCTTTGAGTCCGATCTCCTGGCACTGGCTGAAGAGGTGCTGAGGGATGGGTGCGGGGCAGATCTCTTCTGCGCCCCCCAGGTTGTACTTGGCTTCGAAATCGAACCACTTCGAGTGGGTAGGTCTTATTTCGATGATGGGCAAGGGGAGGAGTTCGTTGGTGTACGGGTTCTCTAGAACCGGTGCGGTTACTTCGGTTCCACGGATGAAAGCTTCCAGCATGACTTGTCCGCTGAATTTGAGGCATCGCCCGATGGCGAGGGACAAGTCCTCCTCGCGGTGGACGATTTCGACTCCAACGCTGGAACCCAGTCGTGTCGTTTTTGCAACGATGGGCAGTCCATGTTCTTGAAGGAAGTGTTTGGCCTTTTCCTGTTGTGTCGAGTCGTCTTCTCTGGCGAGGATTTCGACAAAAGGTGGCGTGTGCAGGCCGTTTGCGGAGTACACGTCTTTGGTTCTGGGCTTGTTCATGGCCAGGCTCGATGCGTAGGGATCGGACGCTGTGTAGGGGATGCCGGCCAACTGCAGCAGAGCCTGCACTGTACCATCTTCACCGTTTGGTCCGTGGAGTG
>CALFHQ010000141.1 GCA_937876385.1 uncultured Pseudomonadota bacterium | reverse complement strand
AGACATGTAGCGGCACTTTCCCTTGACGACTCCGGCGCGGGTCTCTTCGGTGGGGTCGTCCTTCTTGACGATTCCATAATCAATGAGCTTGAGGCGCCCATCGGTCCCCACCAGAACGTTTTGCGGGCTGATGTCCCGATGAATCAGACCCAACCGCTTGTCGTCGAGATCCCGGGCTTCGTGCAGGGCACCGAGCCCGTCGGCGACCTCGGCCAAGATGTAGAGGGCCTCTTGGAGCGGAATCTTCCCGGCTTTTTTGATGAGTTGTTCGAGGGAATCGGAGGGGAAGTACTCGGTGACAAGGAAGTAGACCCCTTCTTCCTCCCCATAGTCGAGAACCGGCAAGAGGTTGCGATGTTGGAGCAGGGCACCGATACGAGCCTCTTCCAAGAACATCTTTCGAAATTGGTCCTCTCGGGCCAGGTGGGGGTGCAGGACCTTCAAGGCGACTACGCTTCTAAAGCCGCCGATGCCCGTTTGCACTGCCCGGTACACCGTGGCCATACCGCCGGAAGCGACCTTGTCTTTGACCTCGTAACGGCCGATTTGAACCAGGGGTCCCGTCTGCATTGTATTTCCAACTCCGCCTGGATCCGTCTGTTCAACCAAAAATGGACCCGGGTTTGCACGTCTTCGATTGTAGGAGCAAACCGCCGGTGAGACAAAAAGCCGGACAGGCTGAACAAAAATCAAGGAAAATGCACATTTGAGACGCGCATGCCCCGCAATACCGTTGACTTCGAAAGCCCGTTTCAGTAGTCTGTGCCCTCATTCAGCTTGATAACGTGATCTGTTAGGAGGACACGATGAGAAGACTCGTACTTTCTTTGCTGGCTGTGAGCTTCATGCTGACGGCAGCCCCGGCTTTGGCGGACTATCCCACGGATTGTCTCGGCCTGGACACCCCCAGTGGAACCGACTGCGGTGACATCAACACCATCGGTTGTTGTGACGACACCAACCGAGTGGTGTGGTGCGACGGCGGTTCCCTCTACTGCATCGACTGCCCGTCTGGAGACAAGACCTGCGGTTGGAGCGTGGACGCCGGCTTCTACGACTGTAGCGACACCGCTACCGAGGATCCTTCCGGGGAGAACCCCATCAGTTGTGTGGCAGCGCCCGACACCTGTGGCGACGCTACTTGTCAGGATGGCGCAGGCGGGGAAACCTGCGCCAACTGCCCTGAGGATTGTGGCTGCACCGGCGACGATGTCTGTCATGCTGGGGTCTGCTGCACTCCGTCTTGCGACGGCAAAGTCTGTGGCGATGATGGCTGTGGCGGTAGCTGCGGTACCTGCGACACCGGCATGGTTTGCTCTGACGAATTCGCTTGCGTTCCTCCCGAAGAGACCTGCTCTTCAGTTCAGGACGTTGTTTGCGACGATGTGCTGGAAGGGGACAACACCGACGGCAGCAACGTGATTGCGTCTGCCTGTGGTAGCTGGGAAACTGCTGGCCCGGAGGTCATCTACGCCTTCACCGCCACGGTTGACGACACCCTCATGCTCACCATGGAAGAGACCGGCGGCGTGGACCACGACCTCGGCCTCATGGAAAACTACTGCACTGAGGTTGCTTGCTTGGGTTCTGGCGACACGGGCATGAACATGGAAGTGACCGCCGGCAAAACCTACTACATCGTTGTTGACGGCTACACCGCCGAAGACATCGGCACCTTCACCCTCACGGTGGGTTGCCAGAGCACCTGCGTCCCGCAGTGCGAAGGCAAGCAATGTGGCGATGACGGCTGTGGCGGAACCTGCGGCGAAACGGAATGCACCGGCTTCTGCGTTGAAGGCGTTTGTTACGCCGATGGCGGCTGTGGCGTGTCTGGCGATGCCGGTTGCGGCGGCTGCGACTGCGAAGCGTGCGTTTGTGAACTGGATCCCTTCTGCTGCGGCAATGATGACGCCGGCGAAGGTACCTGGGACGAGTACTGCCAGTACTCCTGCTTGAATGACTGTGGTGGCTGCGGCCTCGCTGCCAACTGTGGCGACGGCTCCTGCCTGGGCGCCGAAAACTGCAACAACTGCGGAGCCGACTGCGGCTGCACCGGTGACGGGGAAGTCTGCACCGCTGCTGGGGAATGCTGCGTTCCCAATTGCGATGGCAAAGTCTGCGGCGATGACGGATGCGGCGGCTCTTGCGGCACCTGCGACGCCGGCCTGGCTTGCAACGCCGAAGGTCAGTGTGTGGAAGCGATGCTGGCCGAGTGCAAAGGGCTCAACGAACCCAGCGGCACGGACTGCATGGGTCTCACCGAGACCGGTTGCTGCGACTCTCTGGGTCGCACCTTGTGGTGCCAGGATGGCGCTCTCTACTGCATCGACTGTGCGGCCAACAACCCGAGTTGTGGATGGAGTGCGGATGCCGGTTGGTACGACTGTGGAACCGATGGAAGCGAAGACCCCACCGGCGCCAACCCCTACGCTTGCGAATCGATGACCTGTGACCCCGCTTGCGAAGCCGGTTACAAGTGTGTTGATGGTGAGTGCGTGGTTTGCACCCCCGATTGCGCCGGCAAGACTTGCGGCAACGACGGCTGTGGTGGAAGCTGCGGAACCTGCGACGCCGGGTCTTCCTGCAACGCCTCCGGCCAGTGCGTTAGCGATTCCGACCAGTGCCTCGGCTTTGGCGAGCCCAGCGCCGCCGATTGCGGCGATGTCAGTGAAGCCGGCTGCTGCGACGCCGGCCGTTTGTACTACTGCTACGAAGGTGCACTCTACTGCGCCGACTGTGGCGGCACCGGCAACCCAAGCTGTGGCTGGAACGCCGAGAACATGTACTACGACTGTGGAACCGACGGAAGTGGAGACCCCACTGGCGTGAATCCTCTCGAATGCCCGACCATGACCTGCACCCCCGATTGCGCTGGCAAGACCTGCGGCGACGACGGCTGCGGCGGCAACTGTGGCACCTGCGATGCTGGAATGGCCTGCCAGGAAGGCGCTTGTGTGGCATGTGAAGCTAGCTGTGGTGGGATGGAATGCGGCGACGACGGCTGCGGCGGCACCTGCGGCATCTGCGCAGCCGGGTTCTCTTGCGAAGCTGGTCAGTGCGTGGAAGAAGGCACTTGCACCCCCGATTGTGGCGGCAAGACCTGTGGCGATGACGGTTGTGGCGGTTCCTGCGGAACCTGCAACGCCGGCTTCACCTGTACTCTCGGTCAGTGCGTGGAAGGAACCGTCGATACCGACGTGATCTCCGGTGATGACACCGTTGACCCCGGTACCGGAACCGACAGTGGCGGTGGCTCGAGCTGCTCCACCAGCACCACTGGCCACCCCAGCACCCTCGTGCTGTTTGGCCTGATGCTCCTGGGTCTGGCCGTCCTGCGACGCACCAGCTACACCCGAGGATAGTCTCTCTAAACAGGGCCATCTTGACCAGCGATCATCCCCGTAGGCTGCGTCAGTCGGCTGATGGCTTGCTCGAAGTACCAGATGTACGCCTCCGCCGCCATCTGCACCGACTTCCTTGCTTCCGAGGCGCTCACTGTCCAAGCTGACCCTGTTTGATTGCGAATCAACAAGATCCTGTTTAGAGACCCACTCTAAAGCCCCCGCACATCGTTGTGGGGGCTCTCCCTCCCTTCCTTTTGGTGGTTTTGCATTGCTCTTGCGGTGCGTTTTGTTACCATTGCGAGTGGATGCCATCCGCCTGGTCGGCGTGTCGCCTCGAAATCGCCGGTATTGAGTGAATTTACTCGCCATGATGTGGGTGGGTATTGATAGTGGGGTGGCCCACTTTGGGGGCAATTCGTGAGCAATGAAACCGTTGGGGTGATTCTGGCCGCCGGCGAAGGACGTCGCATGGGAGCTATCTCAGCGCACTTCCCAAAACCGGTTCTGCCGGTGTGCAACCGGCCGCTTATTGCAAAACACCTGGAGATTCTTCGGGACATTGGGGTAGCGGAAGCGGTTGTGGTTGTTGGGCACCAGAAGGAACTCGTCTCCAGCACCGCTTTGAGATGGTGCCCGGAAGGCATGCAACTTCACTTTGTCGAGCAAACCGAACGTCTGGGCATCGCTCACGCCTTGTACTTGACCCGAGAGATTGTCCTGGACCGGGACGTCGTGGTAATCCTGGGAGATACCCATTTCATCGTCGACGACCCGAAATTTGCCCTGGAACGACTCAACGAGTCCCGGAACGGCGACCGAGTTGCCGGGGTGCTCTCCGTTCGTTCCGTGCGGGACCCGGAGTTGATTCGCCGCGAGTGCACCGTGCGCTTCGATTTCGAGGGACGCCTGGTGGACATTCAGGAGAAACCGGCGGTTCCTTTCAACGACTTGAAGCCCTGCGGAATCTACTTCTTTTCATCGGAGATCTTTGAGGCCATCGAGATGACGGAGCCCAGCTCGTTGCGTGGGGAAGTGGAGATCACAGATTCCATCCAGACGTTGGTGGACATGGGATTTGTCGTAACTTCGGCCCCCACGGTTGTCTGGGACCGCAACATCAACTACCCGGGTGACATCCTCATGAGCAATCTTGTGGAGCTGAAGCGAGGGCAGAGGAAGGTGCTCATCGGAGAGGGGGTTTCCATCCATCCTGATGCCCGCATTTCCACCAGCGTCATTGGCAACCGGGCTCGCATAAACGCCCCTGTGAAGATGCTCCGCTCCCTGGTGCTGGATGACGCCGTTCTCGATGTTCACGGCGAATATGTGGATGCGATTGTTTTCTCTCGGTTCGCCATCGGCGATTGTCTGAAGGAAGAGTGGGGAGACACCCCCTGAGTTCAGGAGTCGTACCAGGAGGGCTTCCAGAGCCGGTTGACCCCACCAAACCCTTCGAACTTCTTCTTGCCCATCACCGCCTGTAGAGCGTCGTTTCCAACCACTCTGCCAATGGAGAACAGGAACCACCAGTAAAGGCGCCGTCGAATGGGGTGGCGAGAGAACATACCGGCGATGTATCGCTGGGGGTTCTTTGCGATGAAGTCCAGATTGATCTTCTCTGCGTAGTGAGTCACTTCTTCCCGAGTCATGTTGTGAGGCTTGATGACGGGGTAGAACATGTCCCACTTGCTGAAATCCCATTCTTCCACGAGGTCGTGGAATTTCTCGAAGCCCGGGGTGCCGGGGTAGGGCATGAGGGGGTGGATGGCCGGGAAGTCGACATGGGTCGCACGAACGTACTCTGACAGCTTGCCGAGGGATTCCGGGGTGTCCGATGGCAATCCGACGAGGAAGCAGGCCTGACGAAACACCTCGGGATATTCCTTCTCCAGGATGTGGGAGATTCGCAGGAAGTGATCGGGGGTGGCTCCGTCTTTTCCAAGCTCTGCCAGGTGCTCCTCGCTCCCTCGCTCCGCTCCAAAGAGGCAGTGGCGCAATCCCGCATCCACCATCTTCCTCAAGACTCCGCTCTCGTGTTGCTTGAGCATCAAGTCGGCGCGGACGAAGGCCCACCAGCCCAGGTCGTACTTCCGTCGAATGAGCTCTGAGGAGAAGGTGTCAAGCCACTGCGAGTCGAAGTTCCAGGTGGCGTCCACCCAGAAGAGGTAGCGGACCTTGTATTTCTCGTACAGTAGCTCCACTTCTTCGATCATCCGTTCGGGGCTCTTTGTTCGAAAGCGGGGGCTGAGTTGCTCTATGCCGTTGTTGTCGATGTAATGCTGTCCCTCGGTGGCGGTCCAGGTGCAGAACTCACACACATAAGGGCAACCGCGATTTCCCTGAACAGTCGCTGCCTTGGGCCAGAGCATGCCGAAGGGGGCATACTTTTCCAGGGGAATCATGTCGTAGGCTGGGATCGGGAGGGAGTCGAGGTCATGGATGAGGGCTCGTGGTGCCGTCTTGACGACTCGATTGTCTTCTCGAAAGGCCAACCCTTCGACCTGCTTCAGGTCTCCCCCCGTTCTCAACTCGTTGAGCAGCTCGGTGAAGGTGGCTTCTCCTTCGTATCGCACGATGATGTCCAGGCTGGGGAAACTATCCAGAGCGTAATCGGGCATATGGGAGTGAAACACCCCCCCGGCCACGGTGACGACGTCCGGATTGATCTGTTTGGCCATGTCCAGAACTCGGATTCCCTCGTGGACATAGATGATCATGTCTCCCACGGCGACGACATCCGGTTTCAACTCCTCGAGCTTCTTGTACAGAGTCTTCCAGCCGATTTTGTGTGGCATGCAATCCAGGATCACCTGTTCTACATCCACAGTCTCCCGTCGGACATAGGCCGCCAGGGCCGGAAAGTTCAAGGGTGGGAGGAAGTTGTCGGATTCGTTGATGATTGGCCAGAGATGGGAAGGGGGGCGAACGTAAACGACTTTGATGGTATCTTTCCCTGCCAGTGCTGTCTTCATCGCATACTCCTCGAGCAGACGTCAAGGAGCTAAGACTACTCCCCGTAGGCGCCGGTGTCAACGGTTGTGGCCATGTCGGCGCCATTGAAGCCGGCTTGAGACCGAATCGTCAGGATGTTGGTGACTGTGCTGCGGGTGGCAAAGGGGGGCTATTTGGCGAAGTCTTCTGCGCGAGTCTGGCGAATGAGGGAGACCTTGATTCTACCCGGGTAGGTGAGTTCCTGCTCAATCTTGGCGGCGATGTCCCGGGTGAGAACAATCAACTGATCGTCGGAGACGTCATCGGGGTTGACCAACACTCGGATTTCCCGACCTGCCTGGTAGGCATAGGCTTCGTGCACTCCAGCAAAGGACTTCGGAATCGCCTCGAGGTCCTCGAGACGCTTCAGGTAGCTCTCGAGCAGTTCGCGCCGGGCGCCGGGACGGGCACCGGAGGTGGCGTCTGCAGCGATGATGATATGGTCGAGGACGGACTCGGGTTCTTCATGGTGGTTTTTGATGGCCGAGACGACCTGGGCGGATTCCCCAAAGCGCTTGGCCAGTTGGCTTCCCACGACGTGGTGAGGCCCTTCCAACTCTTGGTCGGCGGCCTTTCCGATGTCGTGAAGGAGGCCGGCGCGTCGGGCGATTTTCTCGTTGAATCCCAACTCGGCAGCGAGGAGACCGGCCAGATAGGCGACCTCAATGGAGTGGGCCAGGACGTTCTGGCCGTAACTTGTTCGGTATCGGAGCCGACCGATGTGCTTGATGAGTTCGACGTGCAGTCCGTAGATGCCCATCTCTTCTGCGGCTCGTTCGCCGGCTTCTTTCACCAGTTGGTCGACTTCCTTCTGGGTCTTCTTGACCACTTCCTCAATGCGAGAGGGGTGAATTCGACCATCGCTGACGAGTTTCTCCAAGGAGAGGCGTGCGATTTCTCGGCGGACAGCAGAGAAACCGGAGACCACAACCGCTTCCGGAGTGTCGTCGATGATGAGGTCGATTCCCGTGGCCGCTTCGAAGGCGCGAATGTTGCGCCCTTCTCGACCGATGATTCGTCCCTTCATCTCCTCATTGGGGAGGCTGATGACCGTGACGACCTGCTCGGACACGTACTCGCCGGCGTAGCGGGCGAGCGCCGTGGACAGGATCTTCTTTGCCTGTTTTTCGGCCGTCTCTCGGGCTTCGCTTTCGATGACTCGAAGCTCTTTGGCAGCATCCAGTTTGGCCTCGGCGACCAATTCGGAGACGATGAACTGTTTGGCCTCTTCGGTACTCATCCCGGCGATTTTCTCCAGGGAGTCCTTCATTTGTTTGGTGAGGGTTTGGTACTCACCGGTGAGGCGCTCGACTTCCTGCTCTCGTCTGGTGAGAATTTTCTCTCTGTTCTGGAGGTCGAGGTCTTTGTTGGTGAGGACGTCTCCCTTCCGGTCGAGGCCCTCTTCCCTCTTGATCAGCCGTTGCTCTTGCTTTTGAACTTCGTTTCTTAGCTGGCGCGTTTCGTTTTCGTACTCGTTGGCTCTCTTCTTGATGTCGTCGGCGTTGTCTTCCGCCTTTCGCTCCATCTCCCGAGCCTTCTTTTCTGCCCTTTCGAGGAGAGCATCGGCACGTTCTCGTGCCGTGGACTCGTCCTTCTCTGCTCGCTTCTTGAGCACGAAGTAGATGGCGGTAGCTACCGCCAATCCTACAAAGAGCCCCAGGAATCCATATACAATGGAAGGCATGACTACTCCTTTATGTCAACGGGACCTGGGCACGACCCGAGTGGTCACACCGGTCCGAGTGGTCAAAATACCGTTCCTGGCGGGAAAATTGATGGTAGGTCACACACGAGAGTTCAGGAAGCAGGAACCCCACTGCCGTGTTCTCTGCAATGTTCGTATCGGTCAACAGGTGTCTTCACGAGCCTGCTTCGAAACGTCTGACGAGGCTTGTCATTTTGCGCCTCGCTGTTATGCACCCAACCCTTGGCCTTTGCAGGCCAATACCAATATATAGTCATCCTCCCGCAAGGAGGTTCGATCTCCGCCTAGCAAACATATCCGCTTTGCTGGAGCTTTTCCAGCAAAAAAGAAGTCTTGCCTTCCACGGCATCGCGAATTTGGTTCGCTTCTTGCCGCTCCTTGACCAGGTCGTCGGCCAGGTTGAGCATCGTGAGGATTGCGAGAGTCATCTCGGGAAGCCGGCCTTTGGGGTCGATTTCATTGGATTTTTGTTTGATAAGTTCGACTAGACCTTGGATATGGGCCACGTCGTCTTCGGTTTTGATGGGTATTTGTCGAGAAAAAAGATCGACGGTGATCCCGGCCATGCTCCGTCCTCCGGTTGGGTGTCGCAAGGGGCCTTCCGAAAAGTCCAGCTTCTCGGACGCAATTTCGGCAAGACTGCGCCGATTGTAGCACCCGGTGGAGCCCTGTCAAGATTCGTCAACGTCGGAGACTGATGGCGCAAGAGGGGGGGAGGGACTGGTTCTACAGATGCTTCTCCACCATGGACTGGTACTGGCCTTTGGCTCTGGAACCCACCAGCCCATCCACCAATTTTCCGTCCTTGAAAGCGAGGACCGTGGGAATGGAGGTGATTTTGTGCTGGGACGCTATCTGTCGGTTCTCGTCAACGTTGAGTTTTGCAATGACGACCTTTCCAGCGTTCTCACTGGCAAGGGCTTCCAACGTTGGGCTCAGGGCGAGGCAGGGGCCACACCAAGTGGCCCAGAAATCCACCAGAACAAGCTTGTCGCTTTTGAGAACTTTCTCTTCGAAGTCGCCGTCTGTGACGCTGATAACGTGTTCTCCTGCCATGAAAGAACCTCCTTCTATCGTTGCGAACCCGGTGGGCCCCAGGCACCACGAAGCTCAATGTTTCTCTCCAAAGTCCCTCCCAATATAAAAGGGGGGGCTGAAAATGCAAGGACGACTGCTCAAAGGAGCGGCAAAACCTAGCCCAGTGCGATGGACATTCCCAAATGCTCCCGCAAGCGAGCGTAGGATTCGGTGAGGGAGAATGCGATGAGGTCTTCGACCAATTCCTCCGGAGTAGCCGAGGAAAGTCGGCTCGTACCCGATTGGACGGAAGATATTGTCGCCGTCAGGTCGTTGGCCAGCAGAAGCCCGAAGCGACACGCAGTCTTTTCCACCCCCACCAACCACTTTTTCACGCTGAGACCGCCTCCAGCGTTGCGCAAAGTGGTGGCCAACTCTCGGATTTGGGCCAGGTCCACCCCAGGGACCGCCTTCTCCATCTGTTTGCGGAGTTCGGCGTTGGTCTTTGGGTCGCCGGCAGGGTCAGGAAGACTCGGGATGGCCAACTTCAGCAGGTTCCCCAGGAGGGTCCTCAGCGAAGTCGTTTCCAGCACACCCACGGGAAGATGTTGGGGAAGGAAGAGGGCCATGGTATGAGCCAACTGGAAGCGAATCTCCTGTCCTCTCTTGCTCTCCACAAGTGCCTGCGGTGCGACGATGCAAGACGGGTGTGTGGCTTCCTTATGGATGGAGCCCGTGCCCACCTTGACGTACACCTCTGGAGTGGACAATCCCAAGATTCGGCTGTTGATGTCCACCAACGTGGCCAGCACCTTGTGCACCTCCGGGTCCAGGCGCTCCTTGCGCGTCAGCCCCAACGCCTTGGGAGCCTGAAGGGACAATCTGGGACTCATCCGGTCAAAGAGAATCCGGACGATCTCCGACAGCTCCCAATCGGCCTCACTGGCCAGCAGATCTCGTTTAAGCAGGTCCATGTCCAGGCGCTGGGGCTTGATTCGCAGCGTGGGGCTGGCGAGCTTGTTGTAGAACGCCAACTCCTTGTCCGTGGCACCTCCGAGTACGCGTAGTACTCCGGCCAATACCCAGGCTTCGTCATACCTCTTCATCTTCGACAGGGTCCGCCGAGTCATGTGCAGCAAGTCCAAATCTCTTGGTTTGCGTGCCAACATACGGCGGAACTCCGCCAAGGCCCCCTCGAGGTTCTCGCCGGTTTGTACGTAGAGCCCGGCCAACATGGTGCGAGTCTCTCGATCTTCGGGATCGGCCTTCATGGCGACTTCGAAATGCTCGAGAGCCCCCTTCGAATCTCCGAACTTTTCCAACAGGATCTTGCCGAGATTTCTGTGCAACTTGTTGAGCACTTCGGGTGCGCCCTGCACACCGACTGCCTCGATGGTCTCTTCGTAAATCTCCCGCTGAGCGCTCCAGTCCCCTCGTTCAACGGCCAGTCGTTCCAGCGTCGAGAAGGCGTCCCACTGGTTGATGTCGTGGACCAGGCTTCGCTTCAGGTGTTCTGCTGCCTTTTCGGGTTGTTCAGCGTAGTCGGCAAACAGCAATCCCTGAGTAAGGGCCAGGGCCGATCGCTTCTTTGCATCCTGCTCTTCGTCTTCAGCTCGCTTGAAGAAACCGGCAGCTTCCTCCCAGCGCTCGGCCTGCATGTGCAACTCGGCCATAGCGATGAGGATGGCTGTGGAGTCCGGGCGAAGCTGTGAGGCCCGCTCGTAAGAGGCCAATGCGTCGTCCACAGCGTCTTCGTCGGACTTGTACAAATCCCCCATGCGAACCAACAGGGGAAAGCGCTTCTTGGGGTCGGTTTCCACTTCGATGATTTTGGTCAGGTAGACCAACTCCCGCTCCGCATCTCCCTGCTCTCGGGCCAGGCCGATGAGCTTCCCCAACACCTCGGGATCGTTGGGGGACTCCTGGAGGCGTTCTTCCAGGTAGGACATCGACTTGTCTTTGCGTCCCAAGCGCTGGTTCACGTCGGCGAGCATGTCTCGGAACTTGCGAGTAGTATCAAGGTCCAGTGACTCCTCTTCGAGAAGCTCTGTGATAAGCCCTCGAGCTTCCTCGTGGTGCTCCTCCAGGTACAGGAGGGATGCCAGGCGTTGCTTCACCTCCAACTCACGATGCCCCCGTCCCAGCAACTGCCGGAAGGCGGTGATGGCTTTGGTTCTCTCCACCAGGGCCTCGTATGTCTGCCCCGACAAGAACACGTAGTCTCGTGCGGCGGATTCGTCCAGGCGGTCCCTGAACTGATCCAGCATGACCAGGATGGGTGCAGTCTTGTCCCACTGACCCAGTGCTGCGTACTGGTGAGCCAGCAGGATGGCCGCATCAATGTCGTCGGGTCTCCACTCGAGGACCCGCTCCAACACTTCGGCAGCTCGCACTCGAAGCTCCAATCGCTCCACGTAGAGCATGGCCAACTCGTAGCCCAATGACGCCAGCCTGGCTTCGTCGCTGATTGAGCGCAACTGCTTGTCCAACAGTTCAGCGAGCCCCTTCCAGTCTTCCTGCCGCTCCAGAACCTCTCGGTACAATTGGAAGGCTCCGTCGTGGCCAGGCACAAGAGACAATGCCTCGTCGAGGTATCCCTTTGCCGGTGGAAGCAAGCCCATCTCCATTGCCGACAGTCTCGCCATTTCTACTCGCAGTGCTGCCTTCTCTTCCCCCTCGGCATGCCGGGCACGGTCTCCCAACAGGCGCAGGAGGGTATCGTGGCGCTGCTCTTCCACGCACAGCGCCTTGGTCTTTTCGAACACCTCATCGTTGGCAGGATCCATCTTCACCAACTGGCGCAGCGCCTGCAACGCAGCGTCCGGATTGACGAGCTTCTCAAGGTAGATGTCCGCCATCTCCCGAAGCAACGCCTTCTTGCGA
>CALFHQ010000140.1 GCA_937876385.1 uncultured Pseudomonadota bacterium | reverse complement strand
GGCCAGCCGCTCGAACCCGACTGGGCACATCCTCCCCCACCCCCGCCACCCTTCCCGGAGTCGGGATTCTCCACAACATCCAAGGATGACGTACCGTCGTGGGTGGAAACAGCGTCTGGAGCCACCTCCACCTCGGACACAGTGTCAGGTTCGTCTTCCCACCCCCCTTCGTCCACCGGAGTTGTATCTCCGTTCCAGGCAATCTCCTGACAGACATAGGTCACCGCCCCCCGAGAATCCACCAGCCGCACCCCCGCCTGGTACATCCCCGGCGGCACATCGAAGACCCACGTCTCTCCTTCCGGTGCGTCGGCACCTGGAATGGGGCATGAATCGGCGGAGAGCGCCCAGAAGCGGGTCACAGCATCCCCATCGGGGTCGTTCAGGCACTCACAGCTCAACTCCACCCCGTCCGCTGCGGGCGAAGCGACGATTCTTGCCGACGGAGGTTGGTTGCCCCGAAGCGCTGCAACCTCCAACGCCAGGAAGCCCGCATCTCGGTCTTCGGGGGGAACCAGTGCGTCGTCCACAAAGGCCAAGGAGACCACATGGTTCCCTCCCTCCACTGTGGCATCGAGGAATTGGGAAGCCATTCGTCCGGTGAGGCGTACGGTGCCCAACGACTTTCCATCGAGGCGTACCTCAGGATGGGGATAGTAGTCGTTCACCGGAGTGCCCAGTCCGGTTACCACGAATCGGTATCGGCCCCCCTGGGGAAAAACCAACTCTTTGCTCAAGATTCCGTTGTCTCGAAGCCAGACGACCCCTCCATCGACGTAGTTGAGGTCAGACTCCTCCACAGCAAGCTCGGTGGCGGGAATTTTCACAGAGAGGGGGGTATCGATGTAAAGACCCAGCTCCTCGGCCTGGATAGAGGTAGCTCGGAGGAGCTCGGGGGATCGTTTTCCATCTGGAATCTCCGAAGTGAAGTCCACCACTACCTCGGTGTTCTCATAGTGGGTTGTAGCAAAGAGGCTGGGGAGGGTGGAGACGACCACTCCGTCGGCCACTTCGGATTCGGTCACCTTGAGATTCCTCAAGCAGACCTCGCCGGACTCGGGGATTTCCAGATCCTGTGGGGTCCACTGGCTCTCGAAGCTCCACGTGTTTTCCCCCGCAGATACTTCGGACAAAACGATTTTCACGGTGGAGTATTCCGGTCCCATGCGCACTGTAGCGCTGCTCTCTTGCCCGCTCACGGTGAGAGCCGTGGCCCCTCCGTCAAAGAAGCGAGCCTTCCCTTCAAAGGTCAAAGTCGCCATGCCCTGAAATGTAAGGGTCACGCTCCCATTTACCGAATCACCGGCCACAAAGCAGATCTCGTCGGCGTCCGTCTCGCCCCACTTGCCCGCATTCACGGTTCCCCCCGCTTCCGGGAAAACGGCACTGGGACTGCCCTGAGCCAGGGGACCTGTGTCCCCCCATCGACTGAACAAGGCCAGCGGAACCCGGAGGTCATCGGCGTCAAAGGGGACCAGCGGCAGGGCTGTAATGGAACCAAATTCGGGGTTCCACCCCTCCCACAGAGAGTCCAACGGGGCTCCTGCGTTGGCCCGCACCCAAATGGCACCGGTTCCTGCGTCCACGTTCTTTGGAGGCGCATCAAGGATGACGACATCGGCGCATTCCTCGCCCAGGGAGGAATCCAGCGGAGCCAGATCAAGCCCCGAAATCCACTCTTGAAGGCTTGTTCCTACCCCTCGCAGACGGAGTCTCGGTGCTGGAAGTCGATCTTCAGTGGCGATGAACTTCCAAATTCGGCCGACCAGGAATTGCAGCGTTGAGCGCCCGTGGTGCTGCTGCGAGTCGTCCAACTGGTCCAGCAGAATCCACCCCTGACCTCGGCGCACGAGTCCCAGGGCGCACAGCTCCTCGTATCCAACCTGGCCGCCACGCACGAGGCAGGTAAAGGAGCCCCACTGAGGCACTACGAAGGGGTCCTCAACCACCGGAAGCGCGCCGTCCCATTCCTCGAATTGAATACTCGCCATCCCCTCGGTGATGGGATGTTTGCCATCGACAAACCCACGAAGCATTGGGCTTGCTGCCACAGAAAACGGTAGCACGTCGTTGAAATCGGACTGTTCCAAGACCAGCAGATGCCCGCCACCGTCGAGCAACTCGACCAACTGGCCGCCGACCTGCGAGCAGCAGCAGTGCTGTCACTGGGCTCGACGGCCGGGCGGTCCCGGTGATGAACAGCGATCTGCGGCCGCCGAACCCGCTGGC
>CALFHQ010000139.1 GCA_937876385.1 uncultured Pseudomonadota bacterium | reverse complement strand
CAAGGAAGCCAGCAACGCAGGAGTTCGTTCCCACAAGGTCGCAGCCACGCTCATCTCCACAACGATGGTCTCCCCGGAGGCGGTTGTGAGTTCCTGCTCTGTGGTGGTTTCCAGTTCGAGCTGCGGCGCAAACCGCTGACTCACCAATTCTGCCGCAGATTTTCCCAACAGTGCAGCGGCAGCGGGGTTGGCAAATTCCACCACACCTTCGCGATTGCACACGAGGATGCCGTCCGCGTTGGCCTCAAGAATCGCTCGATAGTCAGCTTCCAAGGCTCGAATCGTATCCAACGAATCCTTTAACTCTTTGTTCTTGGCTACGGCCTCTTCGTAGGTCGACAGCAACAGGGGGATCACCCGGTTCAGGCGTGCCGGAACCTCGTGAATTTCCCCGTTGAACAGCACCTTCTCCAGAGTGCCGTCATCTTCTTCGTTCGACTGAAGGCTTGCCAATCGCAGGGAGTCTTCTACTCTGGAGATGAGCAGATCGGGGTCGAAAGGCTTCGTAACGAAGTTCTCCGCCCCACACTTTAGTGCGTTGAGCACATCGTGAGGATCCGACAGTGCGGTGAGAAGGATCACGGGGATCCTCCGCAACAGCGAATCTGACTTGATGTTTCGGCAAAGCTGGAAGCCGTCCATCTTGGGCATCATGATGTCCGTGATGATAAGCTCCGGCCTCCACTCCGTAAGAGCCGAGAGGGCTTCCTGCCCGTTCTCGGCAATGCGAACGCCATAGCCAGCCTGTTTCAGCAACATGGCAAGCCAGCGCGCTTGAGTAGCGCTGTCCTCCACGACCAATATGTGTTGTTTTGCAGCCATCCCACCCTCCTGCTTCCAGGCGATTCTACGGGGCTCAGAGTTCCCAGTCCACAAATACTACCGTGGAATTTGATCCACGAGCCGGTTTGGGGGATGATTGCACCGGTGGGTTCATCAAATCTGCGGTGTGCAAAACATGATGGGGTAAACCTTTGGGGGCTTTCGCCAACGACAAGTCAGACCATCCGAAGATCATTCAAGTTGTGACCTTCCGTCTCGAGAATCGCTCCTATGCTGTCCCGCTATCCAGCGTGGATTCCATCCAGAGAATGGTAGCTGTTTCCCCCCTCCCGGCAGCACCGCCGTGGATGGCCGGAGTGATTGACATTCGAGGAACTGTGGTACCCGCTATCAACCTGCGATATCGATTGGGTCATTCCCAGCGTCCCCTTGGAGTGGAAGACCGCCTCCTCGTGGTGGAGCGAGAAGGCCGCAAGCTGGCCCTCATCGTCGATGAAGTCATGGAAGTCCTGGAGGTTACCCGAAGAGAGTTGGAGCAATCCACCGAGATCCTTACGCCGTGCATTTCCGCTGTTATCCGCCGAGATGCCGGTGCCATTTTGTTGGTTCTCGACGTCAACGAAGTCATCCCCGCTGATGCCATGACGCAGACCTTGCTGAGGCGTTCCTGATGCAAGAATGGTCCGAGCGCACGCACCGACAGTTCAGCGACCTCATTGGCTCCAGAACCGGCCTTGTCTTCCCGGACAATCGCGGAGACTTGCTCCGCAGGGGGGTCGCCTCGGCGGCACAATCCTCCGGGGAGTCCAATTTGGCCCGCTACTACACTGCTTTGCAGGCTGCGCCCACCGTCAGTGATGTTTGGGACGACCTGGTGGGTGCGATTACCATTGGCGAGACGTACTTCTTCCGCAATGCCGGGCATTTCCAAGCCCTGGAAGAGATGATCCTGCCCGAAATCCTGGAACGCCATGGACGAGACCGGCGAATTCGCATCTGGAGTGCTGCCTGCTCTTCGGGTGAGGAACCCTACTCCATCGCGATGACCCTGCGGAAAGTACACCCTGACCTCAGTGGATGGAACATCTCCATACTGGGCACAGACATCTCGATACAATCTCTCCAACGCGCCCGAAGAGGGGTGTATCGGGAGTGGTCCTTTCGGCGCACCCCGTCCGACATTCGCCAGCGCTACTTCGCTGAACTGGAAGATGGAGTCGTCCTCTCTCCGTCGGTTCGAGAGATGGTTCGATTCTCCTATTTGAACCAGAAGGAAGACTACTACCCTACCCTGGATACCGGTACCCACGCCCTGGACCTGATCTTCTGTCGCAATCTCTCGATCTACTTTGGTCCGGAGCTCATCTCGGAGATTGCGGGACGCTTCTTCGAGTGCCTGGTGCCTGGCGGATGGCTTGTGGTCGGTGCTTCGGAGACCAACTCCGAAATCTACAAGCGATACGACACCGTGAATCTTCCCGGAGCCATTGTCTACCGCAAGCCCCTTCAAGCCGCCCTCGAAGCTCCCAGCGAGCCGGTGAGACGAACCCCAGCAACACCCACCCCACCTCGTCTGGTCCCCAGGCCCGTGACTCGTTTGAACCCCGCGCCCGGTCCGGCCGTGCAGAGCGCTGGTGAATTGTGTGATGCTGCACGAAAGTTTGCCAGGGAAGGCTCTCTCTCCCTGGCCATCCAGAAGTGTGACCAGGCGGTGGAACGGGACCCCCTGTACTCCTCCGCATACTACGTCCGGGCACTGTTGCACTTGGACAACGGGGCTCGTGAGGCTTGCCGAGAGGACCTCCGCCGACTCCTGTACCTGGATCCTGATTTCCTCTTGGGACATTTTGCCCTGGCCAATCTGTATGAGGCCGAGTCCAGAGCGGAAGACGCTACGCGGCACCGCACTCGGGCAGCACGCCTGGCTGCGAAATTGGGGCCGGAGGAAACCGTACCGGGGTCCTCCAACCTGACTGTGAAGACGCTCATCGCAATGCTCCAGGCGATGGCGCAGCCGGAGGACGACCAATGACCGTTGACGACATGAGCCAGAGCCGGTCAGCAGAAGCGATTCAAGCCATTCTTGAGGCGCGAGCAGCAGCGCTGGCGAAGGTGGATGCTGAAGCCGAGAGTTCAGAGGATGGTCGAGGGGTAATGGTATTTCGTGTGGGTGGCACAGACTACGGCGTTCCCATCGACCAGATCCTGGAAATACAGCCGTTGCAAGACCGCACATGGTGCCGGGTTCCCTGCACTCCGAAGTTCGTCTTGGGGGCCGTGAACATCCGGGGGATGATTTACTCCATCTTGAACCTGGGCACCTATCTGGGCTCTGGAGAGAGTGAAATCACCAAGTCGTCCCATGTCCTTCTCGTAAAGGCGGTGCGTGAGCAAGGGGGAGAGCCGATGGAACTTTGCCTCTTGGCCGACGAGCTCCCAGCCACACGCCGGATTCCTGCCGGAGAGATTCGCTCCTCCAGAGGGGCCGTATCAGCTCGGGCCGAATCGTTTGTGGAAGGGGTGACCCCGGACATGGTGGTGGTGGTGAATCTGGGGCGGCTCTTGTCCGATCCCCAGATTGTAGTTAACGAAGAACCTTGAGTCGCCCGTTGGCGGTTCAACTTGCGGAGGACGGTCAATGATCGTTGCAGTCATCAACAACAAGGGAGGCACCGGCAAGACAACCGTGTCGGTGAACCTCGGTGCAGGGCTGGCGAATCTGGGCCATCGAGTTCTCCTTGTGGATCTCGATTGCCAGCGGTCGGCTACTCGCTCCGTGTCTGATTCAAGCACCCCCCCTGAATTCACATCTGCCGACGTCCTGCTGCACGGGATACCGGCTAATGACGCCGTCGTCCAGACCCGGGTTCGACGTCTCGATCTGCTTCCGGGGGGCATGGAGCTGGCTCACACCGACCTGGTCCTCGCTGACGTACCGGGGAGAGAAAATCGACTCCGAGACTCCCTGGCTCCCATTGCCTCGAGCTACGACTACATCCTATGCGATTGCGCTCCTTCGCTGTCCATGTTGCCAGTCAATACACTCCTTGCTGCGGATGGCTATCTGGTTCCGCTCTCTCCCGAGCATCTCGCCTTCGAAGGGCTCACGAGTCTGTTGGAAGCCGTGCACCTTATTGAAGAGGGAATGGAAGTGGAGCTCAAGATGCTGGGCATCGTTCTCACCATGGTCACCCAGGTCCGATTTTCTGCCTTCCATCCGGAAGTTCGAGACCAACGGGAGATTATTGCGCGGGTGCAGGCTCGATATGGAACCGACGTGTTTCGCACCATGATCACCCGAGACCCCGCGGTCGCCAGGGCCCCGGCCAGTGCGCTCACCGTCGCCGAAGCGGCCCCGAAGAGTCGTGGGGCGCGTGATTTCTCGGCTCTCGCTTCCGAATTTCTGGAACGCACCCATACACCGTCACAAATGAATGAATCCGATATGACGCCACATTCGACGAACATGCCGTTCGGGGAGGATGACCGATGACGCAGAAGAACCGAAATATCTTTCAGAAGTCCACGCAATCTGCACCGGCGCTGCCCCCTGCGCCTCCCCCGATTCCGGAATCTCAGCCCACCGTGCTGCAGAAATCCGAGGCCGATTCGCTGTCCCTTCCCCTCTTTGATGCTACCCCAGCGCCGGCCATTGCCCTTGACACGGAGTTCCGCATCACCCACGCCAACCGAATGGCCGCCACGTTCTTCGGCGAACCAGCCGAGCAGCTCGTTGGTCGACGCTGCTTCGAATTGCTCCGCAGTGGAATCTGCGACACCGACCGATGCGCCGTGGCAAAGGCGGTGCAAGCCGGCGCCTTCCACCAGGAGGAAACCGTCGCTGCTTTGGCCAAAGGGGAGACTTTGGTTCGGTGCACCGGAGACGTTCTTAGAGATGCATCAGGGGAGATTGTTGGGGGAGTGGAAGTCTTCTGGGAGCTTCAACAGGCTCAGTCCATGGACAAGCACCTTCGCGCCGCGGCACATCGCATCGGTGACGGCTAGTTCGACGCTCGGCTTGAGCTGGAGGGATTGCAAGGGGTTCACCTTGACCTGGCGCAGCTTGTGAACGCCACACTGGACTCCCTGGTGACTCATTTCGACGAGATTCCTGCGCCCATCCTGGTTACCGACCGTGACTTGAAAATTCGCTACTCCAACAGGGCTGCCGAGGAACTCATCGGTTCCTCCTCTGAAGCTCTCCAGGGCACCCGGTGTGCGGACGGCATCAAGAGCGAGCTTTGTGGCACAGGTCAGTGTGGCTGTGTCAGAGCCATGGGCGCCTCTGATAGCGTCTCCGGGGATGCTGCGGCCCATCCACGCGGCCGCAACATGCACTACTCGTTTCACGCCGTGCCGATTTTCAACTACGAGAAGGAATTGGTTGGCTCGCTTCAGATTCTCAACGACCAGACCGGGCTTCAGGTTGCCCAGGAGTTGGTCCAGGAAGCCAACGAGAACCTGGAGAGCGCCATCGCTCGATACGTCCAGTTCGTGGAAGCCATTGGGGCCGGAGACCTCACCCACCGGCT
>CALFHQ010000138.1 GCA_937876385.1 uncultured Pseudomonadota bacterium | reverse complement strand
GGCAAGACCGCAGCTTTTGGCCTGCCCCTGCTGCAAATGTTGACTCCGAAGTCTCCAGTTCCACAAGCCCTCGTGCTGTGCCCAACTCGAGAACTTTGCATGCAAATCACAAGGGACTTGCAAAGCTACGCAACCGCCCTGCCCGGCGTTCGAGTGCTCGCTGTATACGGCGGTGCTGATATCAGACCGCAACTGTCCGCTCTGGAACGAGGGGTCCAAGTGGTTGTTGCCACCCCCGGGCGTATGCTGGATATTCTTCGTCGTGAGCGGGTGGACTTCTCCCAAATCGATCGCGTGGTCCTCGACGAAGCAGACGAGATGCTGAACATGGGTTTTGTAGAGGATCTGGAGAGCATCCTCTCCACCGTTCCCGACGGTGCCAGGACCCTCCTCTTTTCGGCAACCATGCCTCGAGAAGTGGCCCAAATCGCCAAAAAATACATGCGGGAACCAGTAGAAATCACCGTCGGCAATCGCAACGCCGGGGCCGAGAACGTGAACCACGAGTACTACGTAGTGCACGCAAGAGACCGGTACGATGCTTTGCGAAGAATCGTCGATGTCTATCCCCGGATGTACGGAATCGTCTTTTGCCGAACACGCCTTGAGACCCAGGACATCGCCGACTACCTCGGTAGAGACGGGTACAACGCCGAGGCCCTCCACGGCGACTTGTCGCAGCATCAGCGCGATGCCGTCATGAATCACTTTCGAGAAGGGCAGACGCAGATTCTCGTGGCCACCAACGTCGCGGCCCGAGGGCTGGACGTCAACGATTTGTCTCACGTTATCAACTACAACCTCCCCGACGAACTGCACTCCTACACCCACCGAACCGGGCGCACCGGCCGAGCAGGCAAAGAGGGAATCGCAGTCGCCATCGTGCACATGCGGGAGCACTTCAAAATCAAGCGCCTGGAGAGGCTCATCGGTCAGCCCTTTACCCGGCGACCGGTTCCAACAGGGGACGAGATCGTCCGAGCCAGACTGCTCGCTTTTGCCGACCGACTCCAGGAACACGACACCATCAGCCCATCGGTGGAGGACCATCTCGCCGAGATGCTCGACCGGCTGGAGAACTTGACCAAAGAGGATGTCATCAAGCGCTTTGTGTCGGTGGAGTTGGAGCACATGCTCGATTTCTACCGAAACGCTCCGGACTTGAACGTCGGTCAGGGACCCCGTGGAACCAGCAGCCGTGGAAGAGACCTTCCTCGAGGACAGAGAGACAGCCGAGACAACGACGGCGGTCAGCCTCGCCGCCCCATTGGCAACCACCGGGAACAGACCTCAGACAAATCCGAGAAGATGGTGGGTCTCATCATGAACCTGGGCGGACTAAACGGCATCAGCCCCCCGGTTGTGATGGGTCTCGTCAACGAGCTTGACCCCCGCAAACGTGTACCCATCGGAATCATCAAGATTGTCCGGAAACAGACCTACTTCGAGGTACCGGAATCGGAATGGGAAGGTGTGGTGAACGGGTTTGCCGAGAAATCCATCGAATTGGGAGGTCGAGTCGTAGCAGTAGGCCGAGCCGGCGCCCCCATCCAATCTCCCACCGAACCGATGCGCACCCGCCCAAAGCCTCTCGAAAGCAAGCCATCGAAGAAGCGCAAGGACAAGCCCCGGCACAAGAACAAGCTGAAAAAACAGGCGAAGAAAGTGGGGAAGGACGTGGGCAAGCGCAGGGCTTGACGTTTAGACAGGATCTTGTTGATCACAATCAAACAGGGTCATCTTCACCAGCGGCGCATCTCTTCGAAGGCATACAACTGAGCACCAACTGACGACCAGAAGACGATAACTCGCCAGGCTTTCTTCGAGATTGCCACAGCGAACGTCACTGTGTCACCATCAGCACTCAATTCAAAACGCTCGAAGAACAGGGTCGGCTCCCAAAGGGTAGCGTCTGTCGCCATCTGCATCTGCTCCAAGACAACCTGGGCATCCTCGGCAGACTGCAACTTGAACGCCGCTCGGACTTCCAACTGATTCCCAATGTCGAGGCTGAAGGCCGCATGGGTCATTCCAAGAAACTCCACGGCTCCTGGGAAGAACCGCAAGCCGGGAACCTCGCGATACAGCATGGGATATTGCGCTCGAACCATCTCGGGGATCTTGACCATCGCCCAGAGAGGAGCTGCCGTGTTGATGCGCTTCTGGAGAGCCACCCAGGACTCGTCGTCGTTGATGGATTTTCCGGCGCCCTTGAGTAGTTCCTTGACCTGAGCCGCCAGATTGGGACCTGCCATCCATGCGGCTACACCGTCCTCGTGACCCGATTCGTAGCCGGGAAAATTGACGGCCGAAAACTTGGCCATGGAAAGCTGGTCTGCCAGCATGGACGTGCTATCTAGACCAAAGAGGCCAACGGCCAACTCCACTCCGAATTGGGCGTCTGATCGAAACATTCCACCCCCTATCAGGGCATGATTCAGGATGTTCCCAAGCCCGAATTCCTTCTGCATGCTCTCGAATTCCTGAGTCTCTTCCGCATATCGAATCCATCCACGAAACTGGCGCTCCAGCAACGTACCCTTGATACTGCGAAGGTCCACAGCGGCCACAAAATCCACTCCAGGTGGGACGAAGCGAGCGGCAAGCTCGCTGGGTGTGCCTTCGGGCAGCGGTGCCATGTCTGAAGCAACAACTCCGCCGGGAGAAGCGGTAGCAGATTGCTTGACTCCTTCAACCCCTTCCGCACCCGAGGGGGCAGTGGGCTGACAGGAAACCAGAAGCGAAAGCACAAAGACGAGCGACAAAGTTCGATTGAGCATAGGGAGTTCTCCTCTATTTGGTTGCGTTTCACACAGGATAATACCTCGCCGGGTACCGGGTGGCCAGCATTACCAAGCAGGGCCGTTTCGACGGATAATCTATTGAACATCATGTCGGGAGTCACTATCCTCCCGCAGACCTAATACCCATGTTCTGCCCTGGATGATTGTTGTCCGTGTCAGGCGGACGCTACACTGCCTGGAGGAGAGTCTTATGCGCAGCAACTGGTTTCTTTCTTTGGTCCAGCGAGGCCTTCTTGTGGC
>CALFHQ010000137.1 GCA_937876385.1 uncultured Pseudomonadota bacterium | reverse complement strand
GGCGTCCTCTTCGCTTCCGGCCTGTTCATGGGATATCTCCTCTGGAGATGGCAGATGCAACAAGGGGGGCATAGCCTGGAAATCGCCGAGCGATACCTTGTCTGGGGAGTCCTCGCCGTGCTCATCGGGTCTCGACTGGGACACTGCCTCTTCTACGAACCCGAAATCTACCTGAAGCACCCCATCAAGATTCTCTTTGTGTGGGAAGGCGGATTGGCCAGCCACGGCGCCACCATCGGCCTCATCGTCTCCATGTGGCTCTACGGCAAACGGTACAAGTACTCCTTCCTGGAGCTCATCGACCGCTTGGCCATGCCAGCCACCATGGGCGCCCTCTTCGTAAGATTGGGCAACTTCATGAACAGCGAAATCGTCGGCAAAGTGTGGGACGGACCCTGGGCTGTTCGCTTCCCCCGATACACCCAAATCAACCAGAACATCCTTGAAAGCCGCATGGGCCAAGCCCTCCCCTTTGAAGCCCTCGCCCTTCCCAGACACCCGTCTCAACTCTACGAAGCCCTCGGGGCCATCGTGATCTTTGGGGCCTTGATCCTCGTCAACCAAGTGCTCAAGGAACGGCGCCCCCGAGGACTCATGGCGTCCCTCTTCCTCATGGGCTACTTTCTCTTCCGTTTTCTCGTGGAGTTCTTCAAGGAGTTCCAGTCTCTGGCAAACCTGCGAGCAGTAGATTCCCTGCGGGTCATCTACGTCGAACCCACCGCCGGCATCACCATGGGGCAGTGGCTCTCCGTTCCCTTCTTCGCCCTCGGCGTCGCCCTGTTCATCTACTCCATAAAAAAGAAGATCCCAGCATCCCAGCCAAGCCCGCTAGACTAGAGCCTCCAGCCTGCTGCCTGCTGCCTGCAAGCTCCCGTCTGCTAGTTCCGGTGCATTTTCAGGAATTTGTGGAGGGCGATCTTTTGCTTCTCGTCGACGGACAGTTTGATGCCCATTTGGAAGCGGTCGCTGGCAAAGGCGGATACCATGATGTCTTCGTAGCTTCGAACGACCATGCCTTTGAGCTCTGCCAACCCGACATCGAGTTCGTCGAGGAGGGGGAACAACGTGATCTCTGTCCCCGGGTCCAACTGCACATCGGAGGAGATAAGCATCCCCTCCTCAGAGGCGTTCAAGGTTGCCGCCGCGTTGAGGGCGACGTCGTCTCGAAATACGACCTTCATTCGGACGTTTTTGCGTCCGGCACCGCCGCGTCTTTCTGCATCTCCATACATGATGTCGACCTCGTTGTCTGTCGTTCCATCTCATCTTCCCTCGGGGGCGTGGAAAGTCAAAAAACACTGTGATTGTCGGGGAAAGGATCGGCTTGGTCGTTCCTTTGGGGGGGAGGGTGTGATAACGTAGCCCCTCGTACCGGCCAACCTGCGCAAGGGAAGCTGGACCGAGGCTGTTGGAAATGGAGGCGATCATGGGGAGCGACAAGCCGACCCTCTATCTAGTGGATGGATTCTCGTATGTGTTTCGGGCGTTTCACGCCATTCGAGGTCTGACCAACAGCGAGGGGATGGCCACCAACGCCCTTTTTGGGTATGTCAACATGCTCAAGAAGGTCCTCAAGACGTTGGAGCCCACCCATGTTGCCGTGGCGCTGGAGAGCAAAAGCCCCGTCTTTAGAAAGGAAATGTACCCCGAATACAAGGCCAACCGACCCCCGGCTCCCCCGGAACTCAAAGAGCAGATTCCTTTCGTGGAGCCCCTCACCGAAGCCCTGGGCATCCCCTCGGTACGCGCCGAAGGATTTGAGGCCGACGACGTTATCGCCAGCCTCACCCGTGAAGCCAGAACGAAGGGGTGGAAGGTTCTCATTATCTCCTCAGACAAGGATTTGATGCAGCTTGTGGATGATCGGGTAAACCTCTTTGACACCATGTCCGACAAGCGCTACGGCCCCGACGAAGTGATGGAAAAGTTCGGCGTTCCTCCCGGACGAATCGTAGACCTGCTGTCCATCATGGGGGACGCCTCGGACAACGTCCCCGGTGTCAAGGGAATCGGCCTCAAGGGGGCCGCAAAGCTCATTGCTCAATTTGGTCCCCTGGAAGCCATCCTCGAACGAACCGGAGAAGTCACTGCCAAACGACAGCGGGAGCTCCTGGAAGAATATCGAGAGAGCGCGTTGCTCTCGAAGAAGCTCGTTCGCTTGCGCCGAGATGCCCCGCTTACCGTGGGAATCGAGGATCTCGAGCTGCGGGAGAAGGACACCGAGCAGCTTGTCTCTCTCTTCACTCGGTTTGGCTTCGATTCCATGCTTCGAGAGCTCCTTCCCCCCTCCGACTCCAAAGCCGAATTGCCCGAGGCCAGGACCATGCCCCCGGCAAGAGTCGTCACCACTGTCGAAGAGCTTCAGGTTCTCGTTGAAGAGATCCAGAAGAAAGGGAAGGTCTCCGTGGACACTGAGACCACCTCTGTGCGTCCGGTGGCCGCGAAGCTCGTTGGGATTTCGGCCTCCACCGGCCCCAACAGCGCCTGGTACGTGCCCATCGGCCACCGCATGGGAAGACAGCTTCCCCTGGAAACGGTTCGGGAAGCTCTCAACCCCTTGTTCAAAGACCCGGCCATTGGGAAAATCGGCCAGAACTTCAAGTTCGACCTTGTTGTGTTGAGAAACCACGGTTTCGAGGTGGAGGGGATCGTCTTTGACACCATGCTCGCCTCGTACATCCTGGATCCAGGGCGCCGCAGCCACTCCATGGACAACCTGGCAACCACATTTCTGGGAATTCGAACCATCAAGTACACCGATGTCGTTGGCAGCGGAAAGGGGCAGGTGACCTTTGACAAGGTGCCCATCGAGCAAGCTGCAAAGTACGCTGCCGAAGACGCCTGGATTACCTGGCTGCTCATGGAGGAGCTGGCCCCGAAGCTGGTGGAGGTGGGACTGGAGAAGCTCCTCACGGACATTGAAATTCCCGTCAGCGTCGTGCTGGCGGACATGGAGCAGGCTGGAATCTGCATCAACCGGGAACACCTGGCGGCCATGTCTCGAGACTTCGAGAAGCGGTTGATTGTGCTGGAGAAGGAGATTTACGACCTCGCCGGAACGAGCTTCAATATCAATTCTCCCAAGCAACTGTCGGAGATTCTCTTTGATCGGTTGAAGCTCCCAACGAGCCGGAAGACGAAGACCGGGTTCTCCACCGACGTCCGGGTGTTGGAAGAGCTGGCTCACAAGCACGACCTTCCCAAACGGATTCTCGACTACCGCTCCCTGGCGAAGTTGAAATCCACCTATATTGATGTGCTTCCAACGCTGATAAACCAGAAGACGGGGCGGATTCACACCTCCTACAATCAGGCTGTAGCGGCAACCGGGAGACTCTCCAGCTCGGACCCGAACCTTCAGAACATTCCCATCCGAGGAGAAGAAGGGAGGAAGATCCGTGCTGCCTTCATCGCCCCCGAGGGGAAGAAGTTCATCGCGGCCGACTACTCTCAGGTGGAGCTGCGGGTGCTGGCACATATCAGCCAGGACGAGGGGCTCATCAAGGCCTTCCAGCGGGGGGAAGACATTCACCAGCGGACGGCTTCGGAGATCTTCCGGGTTTTCCCCAACATGGTCACTCCGGACATGAGGCGAGTGGCTAAGACGATTAACTTCGGCATCGTTTACGGGATGAGCGCTTATCGTCTCTCCAACGAGCAGAACATTCCCTTCAAGCAGGCTCAGGGCTTCATCGACGCCTATTTCAAGCGGTATCCGAAGATTCAAGAGTACATCGACGCCATGCAACAGCAGGCTCGAGACAAGGGATATGTGGAGACCTTCCTGGGACGCCGCCGGTATCTCCCCGAGGCCAGGGCGGTGAACCAGCGAGAGCGGGCGATGGCCGAGCGAATGGCCATTAACACTCCCGTCCAGGGGGGGGCCGCGGACATCGTCAAGTTGGCCATGATTCGTTTGCACGCCGTGTTGAAGGAGAAGGGAATGCCGGGGATGATGCTCCTTCAAGTGCACGACGAGCTGGTTTTGGAGACTCCCGAAGAGCAGGCGCAAGAGGTAGCAGAACTCCTCAAGGATGCCATGGAGAACATCGTGGAACTGCGGGTTCCGTTGAAGGTGGATGTGGGAATCGGAGACAACTGGGCCGAGGTTCACGGGTAGCGAAGGATGCCCCTGTCGAAGGAGAACGCTACGGGATGGAACGGATGGACACAAAACAGATTGTAGAGAAACTCGAAAGGCTCAACGAGCGCAACCGCCTCCTGGAGAAGCGGCAGCGAGGAATCCAGGAGATTGCAGCGGCCCTGGGGTCCACCTCCAACCGACGTGAGATTCTGCATACCCTGGGGGAACAGGCGACTCAGATGCTGGATGCTGAGCGGGCTACGGTGTTTCTCGTCAACCAGGAGACGGGACGATTGGAGTCCGAAGTCGTCATCGGCCCCGAAGTTCACCACTTCGAACTGGAGGTGGGGCAGGGACTCGCCGGGTGGGTCGCTCGGGAGAAGAAGACAGCCAACGTCAAGGATGCCTACAAG
>CALFHQ010000136.1 GCA_937876385.1 uncultured Pseudomonadota bacterium | reverse complement strand
ATGCACCCCCTCCTGAAGCATCTGGTGCGTCCAAACCGTGTGAAGATTCGCACCGAGTTTGCGCAATCAACGGTGCTCACCGACGACACGGCGACGGTGGAACGCCTGGTGGATCAGATGGTGTTCAGGCAGGTGATGAGGATGAGTGGAGGGGAGAGGCCGTAAGGGAAGTCAAACAGGGCCAGCTCAGTCCTCGGTATTCAACACGTCGATGGCCGGCATGGGTTTCCCTTCCAGATAGGTCAAAGACGCACCACCGCCGGTGGAGACGTGGGTCATGCGCTGGTCAAGCCCCATCTTTTTTACTGCCGATGCCGAGTCCCCTCCGCCGATAACCGTTACGGCTCCCTTGTCTGTGGCGTTGGCCAGAGCGGTGGCGACGGCCAGGGTTCCGTTGGCGTACTCGTTGCGCTCGAACACTCCCATGGGTCCGTTCCACACCACGGTACCTGCGTGGGAGATGAGCTCTTCGAACTGCTCCACGGTATGGGCGCCGATGTCCATTCCCATGAGGTTCTCGGGTATGGACTGCTCGTTCACGACAACTGGGGCTCCAGCGGCAAAATCGTCGGTAGCGATGTGGTCCACCGGGAGATGAATTTTCCCCTTCGCCCGGTCAAGAAGCCCCTTCATGGTTTCCACCTGGTCTTCTTCCACCAGGCTCTTGCCTACCTCGGTGCCCTTCGCCTTGAGGAGGGTGTATGCCATGGCACCGCCAATGATGATGCCGTCTACCTTGTCGAGGAGGGTCTCGATGAGCTTGATCTTGTCGGAGACTTTGGCCCCACCGAGGATGGCGATGAAGGGGCGTTTGGGGTCGGCCACGGCTTCGTGCAGATAGCGAATCTCCTTTTCCACGAGGAACCCGGCGACTACGGGCTCCCCTCTTTCCTTTAATGCCTTCGCAACGCCGTACATGGAAGCGTGCTTTCGGTGGCAGGTTCCAAACGCATCGTTGACATAGGCATCACCCAGCGACGCCAGCGCTTCCACAAATTCCTGGTGTTGAGCGCCTTGCTCGGGAGTGAGTTTGCCGTCAGGGTTCTTCTTGGCCTTGTCGGGCAACGTCTCTCCGGCATGGAAGCGGAGGTTCTCCAGGAGCACGACGTCCCCGGGGTTCATCTTGCCCACCAACGCGCTGGTGTCTTCGCCAACGACGTCGGACGGTCCCAAAGTCACCGGGCGACTCAGCAGCTCAGACAGGGCTCTGGCAACGGGTTTCAGGGAGAACTCCTCAGCAAAGGCGCCTTTGGGGCGTCCGAGATGTGTCATCAAGACCAACCGGGCGTCGTCCTCAAGGACCCGTTTGATGGAGGGAAGAGCCGCTTGAATCCGACCGTCGTCACCGATAACTCCATCCTTCAGGGGGACATTGAAATCCACCCGCATAAGCACCGTCTTTCCCTTGAAATTCATCTCATTCAACGCCTTTCTCGCCATGAAGCAACCTCCTGAAGTGTGGCACCGGCTTCCGGACCACGAAAGAGACCAGAGAACACCCGCAATGTATTCCCCGAGTGGAACCTTGTCTACCCCGCCCACAAATTTCATGCCTTGAGGGTTCTACTGAGGGAAGGTATAAGGAACCTCGTAGTCAGTTTGCGGGGTACCCGATGAGCAAAGACAACAACATCACCGTTCTACCCACCCCCCCTCGGATGAAAAGCCCGGTTCGAAAGACCCACAATGCACCAGATGGGGACTTCTCTTATCTGGAGTGGAACTTCGCCGGTCCTTCGGCCCCGTGGGTCCATTTCGCCCATGCCAACGGCTTCAACAGCCAGACCTACACACAATTGCTGGGCCGCGTCAGCGACGAAATGCACCTGTTTGCCCTGGACGCCCGAGGTCACGGCAAAACCCGGGCGGCGACAGAAAAGGGGCTTCTCCACAACAGTTGGGACCGATACGAGGCTGACCAGTTGGACTTCATCAAGTCCCTGGGTCGCCCCATGATACTCGTGGGCCACTCCCTGGGCGCGGTGACCAGCCTGCAAATGGCAGCGAACCATCCCGAGTGGGTTCGCTCTCTTCTTCTGTTGGACCCGGTGATCCTGCCGGTGTCCTTCCTTCGACTCTGGCGAGTGCTCAAAGCCGTCCACCTGAACTATCAGTTTCCCCTCGCTGCCAGAGCCATGCGACGACGGCGAATCTGGCCAGACAA
>CALFHQ010000135.1 GCA_937876385.1 uncultured Pseudomonadota bacterium | reverse complement strand
AGACGCTGAATGCGACGACGGAAATCCGTGTACTGAGGGAGTCTGCAACTCCATCGGCGAATGCGAATTTTCCCTTACCGGTGCCGAAGGCTGCTGCACTGTGGACATGGACTGCGACGACGAAAACGCCTGCACCCTGGACCAGTGCAACCCGGTCACGGGCCAATGCGGATTCGACGTGCCTGACGCTGCCTGCTGCGCCATGGATGCACACTGCGACGACTTGAACCCCTGCACCACCGACAAGTGTGAGGAAGGGGCTTGCATCCACACGGACCTCCTGGATTGCTGCCAGGCCAACGGGGATTGCAACGATCTCAATCCCTGCACCAACGACATCTGCCTCAAAGGAACCGGAGGCTGCGTCAACCCGTTTGACAGCTCCATTGCCGGTTGTGAATGCGGCGGCACCGGAGACTGTGAAGACGGAAACGAGTGCACCGTGGAGTCGTGCTTGAGCTCCCAGTGCCACTACGATCTGTTCCTCAACTCCAACGGCATCCCCTCCCCGGGGTGTTGCGACGAAAATTCGGACTGCGATGATGGCGATGCCACCACGGTTGACCAGTGCATCCACTTCGTTTGCATCAGCCAGCACGTGAAGCCGTGCATGGTGGACAGCCAGTGCAACGATGGCAACCTCTGCACCGTGGACAGTTGCCAGGACGGATACTGCGTCGTGGAAGGAAACGTCGACCCCACCTGCTGTGAGAGCGACGCCGGCTGCGATGATATGAGCGATTGCACCGTGGACAGTTGCGTGGACAATGTCTGCGTCAACGAGTACAACGCCGGCCAGGCGGGTTGCTGCGAAACCGGCGCCGAGTGCAACGACAACGTCTCTTGCACCACCGACGAATGTGTAAACAACAAGTGTGTGTGGACTCCCATGGGAGAAGGCTGCTGCCACGACGCCAGCAACTGTCCCCAGGCTACCAAGCCGTGCCAGGAAGCCAAATGCAAGCAGGGACAGTGCGTCTTCGAAAGCGCCACCAACTGCTGCACCGTCGACGGTGATTGCAACGACGGAGACTCCTGCACCACCGACAAGTGCGAAGTGGGACAATGCTTCTACTGGGATGTCGAAGACTGCTGTGCGTTGGATTCCGACTGTGATGACGAGAACGCCTGCACCGTCGACAAGTGCAACAACGGTGTTTGCGCCGAACCCACCATGTTGCCCAACTGCTGCGTCAACGCCGGCCAGTGCAATGACTCGGATCCCTGCACCACCGATAAGTGCGAGAACAACGCCTGCGTCTTCGAACCCAAGGCCGACTGCTGCCACTACGATTATGAATGCGAAGACGAGAAGGAAATCGATTGCCAGGTTCCCCACTGCCAGAACGGAAACTGCATCATGGACTTCGGTCCCAACTGCTGCATCGAAGACGATGACTGCGACGACGGATTCCCGATCTGCACTGTGGACACTTGCGTCGACAACGGTTGCGTATTCACCCTCGCCGACGAACCCGGGTGCTGCGTGGTCGATGAAGACTGTACATCCGTTGACCCGTGCGTTGCCGCCACTTGCAAGAGCAATCACACCTGCGACTACACGCCCATTGTCGATTGCTGCAAAGACGATGCGACCTGCAACGATGGAGACGATGTCTGCACCGTGGACACCTGCGTGAACAACGTGTGCGCCTACGAGTTGACCTTTGAGGCCAACTGCTGCTTGTCCAACGATGACTGCGACACCGATGACATCTGCCTGTTGCCTTTGTGCAACGTGGGACAGCACCAGTGCTACACCGAAGAAATTCCCAACTGCTGTGAAACCAACGAAGAGTGCAGCGACGGGGAAGAAATCTGCACCCTGGACCTGTGCCAGAACAACCAGTGCGTCCACGACTACACCGGCGCCGACGGCTGCTGCACCATGGACTCTCAGTGCACCAACGCCGATGCCTGCCTCGCTGGAACCTGCGTTGTGGCGGATGGGACCTGCCTGTTCGATGCCATCCCCGGCTGCTGCCACAACGACGAAGAGTGCAACGACGGCGATGACGTCTGCACCACCGATACCTGCGTAAACAACTTCTGTGTTTACGAAGGAACCGGAGCCGCAGGCTGCTGCGAAGAGTTCACCTGGGGACGAAACTTCGATGACGGCGCCGACGGCGGCTTTGTCATCGACAACGCCTTCAGCATGTCCGAACTGGGCGGCGACATGATGATCGACCTCCTCCTCAGCATGCTCGGTATCACCGACATCAGCCTCGGATGGCAGGTCTCCGACCAGTGTGGAAGCCACTCGACAGCTTACTCGCTGTACTACGGCACCCCCCCCATCGGCGGCGGGATGCTGGGCGACTCCTGCATGTATGGTCTGGACTTCAGCGGCATCTTCGGCGGCCTGACGCCGTCCCCGACGCCTCCCCCGGCCAGCCCCATCCCCGGTCTGGAAATCCCAACCGATTTCCCCAACGCCGGAACGGCCCTTTCGGCGGAGATGACCCTCCCCGCCGACCAGGGACACCACCTGGACTTCTGGCTCCTGTGCGATATCAGCTCGTCTGATACCGAAGACCTGTTTACCGTCGAGGTTCTCGAGGGTGACATCGCAACACAGGTATGGTCCAAGACGGACCTGGCTGGTGACGACTACGGAATCTGGACCCCCATCAGCATCGACCTGGCGGACTTCTCCGGCAGCACCATCAAGGTGCAGTTCAGCTTTGACACCATGGGTGGTGCCGGAGCCGGCGGAATTGGAATCCTCGTTGACGACATCACTGTCACTGCTGACTGCAACATCGACTGATTCCCTTCCTTTCCCCCTCCCTGATTTCATCTAAGATTCAGCCCCTCCTTGCCAATCATCCATTGACGTGATTGAATCGTCTCACCATGGAGAGGAGGTGAACCATGCCCCATGCACTCGTAGTGGGAGGCGCAGGATATATCGGAGCCGTTGCGACAGATCTGCTTCTGGAGTCCGGATGGGATGTGACCGTGGCAGACAACCTCAGCACTGGCCATCCTCAGTCTTTGCCGGCCACAGCAACGTTCATTGAGGTGGACATTCGAGACCGCCTGAAGATCAAAGAGGCCCTCCAACAGGTCCAACCGGATGTGGTCCTCCATTTTGCTGCCAAGGCCTACGTTGGCGACTCCTTTCCCCAATCCCCCGAGTACTTCGACGTCAATGTCGGAGGAACCACGGCGCTCTTGGCAGCGATGCACGAAACCGGAGTCAAGCGCATCGTCTTCTCCTCGTCGTGCACCGTGTACGGTGAGCCGGATTTGGTTCCCATGGACGAAACCGCGGTCGTAAAGCCCGCCGTCAGCCCCTATGGACAGACCAAACAGATGTGTGAAACCGCCATGCGCTGGCAGGGAGAAACGGTGGGACTTTCCTCCTATCTCCTTCGCTACTTCAACGCGGCCGGCGCCTGGAAACACCTCGGCGAAGATCACCAGCCGGAAACTCACCTGATCCCCATTGTCATCGATGCTGCATTGGGCAGGAGAGGGCGACTCAAGGTGTTTGGAAGCGACTACCCCACCCCCGATGGAACCTGCATCCGAGACTATGTGCATGTGCGGGATCTGGCCTCGGCGCACCTGGCTGCCTGCGAAAAGCTGTTGGCCGGCGCAGACGGACACCAGGAGGTCGTCAACCTGGGTACCGGGATTGGCTCCTCCATCTTCGACGTCATCAAGGCCGTGGAAGAGATCTCCGGCGAATCCATCCCCTACGACCTTCTCCCTCGCCGCCCGGGGGACCCCCCCGAACTGGTTGCTTCAAACGGCAAGGCTCGAAGTCACCTGGGGTGGGAGCCGAAACACTCCTCTTTGCGGGACGTCGTGGAGAGTGCCTGGGAATGGCGAAAGAACCATCCAGACGGCTACCCAAAGTAGAACTACAGCAAGGACAACAGGGTTCTCAAAGCGGTCTCAGGGGAAAGCCCTACCAGCAGAGACGTGTTCACGCACTCGGCCACGGTACACCGGGGACAATTCGTCAGGTGCCTACCAACGATGCGGGCAAATCCCTCTGCAAAGGTGACATCCGGGTAGCGGACATCCAAGAGAGGGGGGCGCTCGAAACAGTCGTTGAAGCTCCCATCGTGGTCTACCCGCAGACTCACTCGACCCATGGGACAGGTAGCCAATGGAGAAGGGTTGGAAGCAAACAGGTGGCGCAACGTTTCGGTGGAATTGAGCACCCGTCGTCGAAGGGGGTGCTCGAGAATTCGCCGCAGCGCCACGGCGTATTCCTGGGAATCAAGCAGCCACCCCTCCACCTTGTCTGCCCCCATGGAAGGACGTGGCCTGTTGAAATTGACTCGAGCATCAAACCGTTCAGCCAGCTTCAGCAAGGAATCGAGGTGCTCCAGCGCCGGCCGCGTAAGCACCGTCGTGATGGTGGAGGAGACCCGGGGATGGCGTCGCAAACGCTCCAAGGTGGCCTTCACCCGCTCAAAGTCGGCCCCGGGACGGGTCAATTGCTGAACTTCAGCAGGCCCATCAAGGCTCACATCATACAACGGTACCTTCTCCATGATGCTGTCGGAGATGGGAAGGGTGCCGTTGGTGTTCAGGCGAATCAGGAATCCCAAACAGAAGGCGTGGTTGATGATCTCTTCGATATCCTTGCGGAGAAGTGGCTCCCCTCCGGAGAACGAGACGATTCGACTCCCGGCTGCGTAGGCTTCGGTGAGGAGGGAGAGCAGAACCTCCAGGGGCATGTCATCGTCAGGAGCCTCACAGACTGAACAATAGCTGCACGACGCGTTGCAACGACGGGTTACCTCAAGCCCCAACACCAGTGGCACCGGTCGACCCGCAGCAGACAACACAAACCCGGGGGCGATTCGTGATAGTACGGCCCAGTGGGTCATGATGCAGCCTCCAGCGTCTTCTTGCGGTACCCGGAGCGGGCTCCTTCGAGGCCCCATTGTGCCCACATCGCCAAAGCAACGCAAGAAGTGCTGCCCTCGCCCTTGTCCCCGCACGCATCTCAAGTCCGGTGGGAGGTGGATCGTCGAAATGTCAAGTCCTGGCATGCGACTTGCTGTATACGGGGGGTGTGGAGAACACAAAACAGGATGACTATGTTGGACGACAAACAACGCAACCGGTTCGAGACCCCAGCCACGGCAACCTTTGGGAGTTACCAATGGTCCCAGCGCTGCAGGAACCAGGTGCGACGATGGAACGTGCAAGAAGTTTACACATGGAGGTGTAATGATGAATAGATTCTCACTTTGGGCCGTATTGGTGACTGTTTTTGCCCTCGCCCTGGGGTGTGCCCGATCGGAAGAAGAGACTGTTATCGGGGATGACTACGAGGCCGGCGCCGTGCATCTCGACGAAGCGGGGATGTATGCCCGCATCGTTGGGAACAGCCTCGAGGTCTATTTCCCAATGACCAACGACTCCAGTTCGCGGGTCTCCGGTTCCATTGAATTGACGTGTCGGCACCTCACGGACGACTACGCAGTGGATGGAAACGACGACTTCAGGTTGGAGCCGGGAGAGGATTTTGTCGTGGCCCATCTGGACACGCTCCCCTCTTATGAGAGTGTCGGCGACCAGGCCCAGTACGTCATCGACTACCAGATCTCTATGAGCACAGGGACCATGAAGGGCGCTCGAAGCCTCTTCATGTTGCTGGACAAGAGCGATCTTGTGTTGATGGTTCCCGACAAGATGTATGAAGGGCACGCCAGCAACCTCCGTGCGTTCCTGCTGGATCCCAGGACGGGCAAACCGATCTCCGATACGGCTTTGAAGCTTATCCTCACCGACCTCGAAGGAAACGAACGGGAAGTGAGCGCTTCCACCGACGAGATGGGTCTGGCCGTAGTGGAAATCACTGAAGAAGAAGCCGGCAGTCTCTCGGTTCGGGCCGTTGCCCTGTCCGGGGACAGCGAAGCGGAAGTAGAAACCGGGGTTGAAGTGGTTCGAGAGAGCAAGCTCCTCTTGACGTCGGACAAGCCCCTCTACCAACCCAGTCAGACCATGCACCTGCGTGCCCTGGCGCTGGATCGATTCGATCATCACCCCTTGTCAGACGAATCCGCCATCTTCGAAGTGATGGATGCCAAGGGAAACAAAGTGTTCAAGCAGGAAGGAACCACCAACCAGTATGGCGTGGCCTGGGCCCGCTTCACTTTGGGAAGCCAGGTGCTTCTGGGGACCTATACATTGAAGGTCACCGTCGGGGACGTGGAAACCGAGAAGAGTGTCACGGTGGACCGCTACTCCCTGCCGAAGTTCAAAGTCGATGTCCGAATCAACAAGTCCTATTACACCGCCGGGCAGACAGTTCAAGGGGAGGTCAACGCTGACTACTTCTTTGGCAAGCCCGTCTCTGGTGGAGAAGTCAAGGTCGTGACTTATCAATACCAGGCCGAGTGGGTTCCTGCCACGGAAAGCATCGGCCAGACCAACGCCGATGGCTTCTACGCATTTGACTACAAGATCCCCGACTATGTCGTGGGACAGCCCCTGGAAGGGGGAAAGGCGCTCATTCTCATGGAAGTCACCGTGACCGATACGGCGGAACACTCCCAGACCATAGCGAAGAACCTCCTGGTGGTGCAGAATCCACTGGATATCGCCGTGATTCCCGAGAGTGGCTCTGTGGTTCCCGGTGTGGCCAACAACTTCTACGTCTTTGTCAACGATCCCACCGGAAACCCGGTGCAGGCCACTTGCACCCTTACTGTCAACGGCGCCGAGATGAACGAAGCCGACGACCAGGTGATGATCCCCGCGTTTGGCCCCGCCGTAGTTTCCTTGACCCCTCACGCCGGCATTCTGAATATCGAAGTGGAAGCTGACGACGGGGAAGGAGGCACCTCCACGGCGACCTTTGACTACTCCGTGGGAGAAAGCGAATCGGCCATCCTCCTTCGCACCAACCGATCGGTGTTCAAGGTCGGCGAAACCGTGGAAGTCACGGCCTACGTTGTCGGTGGGTACAACCACGTCTTCCTCGATGTCATTCGAAAGAACCAGACGGTGCTGACTCACACCCTCGAAGTCGTGGATGGAGTTGGCTCCTTGATGCTGGACCTCGATCAGGAGATGTCCGAAGAGCTTGTCCTCAACGCCTACATGCTGGCAGCAAACGGCCAGTTCATTCGTGACAGTCGGATTATCTATGTCCAGCCGGCGTCGGACCTCAATGTGACCATCACCACAGACAAGGAAGAGTACCTTCCCGGGGACACCGCACTGGTGGAATTCGAGGTCAAAGACGTTGACAATCAACCCACCCAGGCAGCACTGGGCATCCAGATTGTGGATGAAGCAGTGTACGCCCTCTCTGAAATCAAACCTGGACTGCTCAAGCTCTACTTCTACCTGGAAGACGAGCTGACCAACCCCACCTACCAGATCGGTCCTGGAAGCGGCGCCAGCTTTGGGCAGCTTTTTGCACAAAGCGCCGAGGCAGAACCCGGATCGGAGGAGGCCGACGGAATCGAGAACACCACCACTGCTGCATTGTCCGCACTGGGTGATGTTCCCTCGGGACAAACCAAGGTCTCTTCGTGGAGCCAGAGCTTGAGCGACATGAAGGCCTCCTTGAACGGCTACTACACATCCCTCTCGGCTCAGATGCAGAACCGCCTGGAAGCGATCCTCGCCCTGCACAACGTTGATTTCTACGACGCCTGCACCTTCCTTATCGACTACTTCGACGGGCCCCGCTATGTGGACGCCTGGGGACAGAAGATTCACCTGGAATTTGCCGGAGGCGACTACAGTTGCAACATCTCCTTCACCAGCGCCGGCCCCGACGAAACCATGGATACCGAGGACGACTTTGTTGGAACCCTCGACCTCTACGGCCTCATGGGCGAACGCTGGAAGGGGGGCGGCCAGGGATGGTTCGGTGACGAAATGGCCATGAACGACGGAGAGTGGGGTGGCGGCATGCCCACAGCAGATGCCGGAACCGTCACTGAAGACCCGTCGACTCCGACGGAAGAGGGGGGCGACGACAGCGCCATTCGCATTCGAAGCTGGTTCCCCGAAACTCTTTTCGTGGCACCGTCCCTGATTACCGGCGAGGATGGCAAGATCTCGGTGGAGGTCCCTCTGGCCGATTCCATCACTGAGTGGAGAATGACCACCCTGGCGTCCTCCATGGCCGGACAGTTGGGATCCCGATCTGACGGAATCGTCGTGTTCCAGGACTTCTTCGTGGACATCGATTTCCCGAAGTACTTGACACAGAATGACGAAATCTCCTTCCCGGTTGCCATCTACAACTACCTGGAAACCGCCCAGACGGTGGAAGTCCAAGTCGAACCGGAAGATTGGTTCCAGCTCCTCGGGGCAGACTCCCAGTCCATCGAATTGGGACCGGGCGAAGTGTCCGTAGTTTACTTCCCCGTGAAGGTCCTCACCGTTGGCTGGCACTCCCTTACCGTTTACGGAATCGGCGGGAACACCGCTGGGGATGCCATCATGCGGACAGTCGAAGTGAAACCTGACGGAACCGACGTGGCCCACGTCGAATCGGCTCGATTCGACAACGATGGGGAGAACCCCAGCACGGACCACATCACCCAGACCGTGACCTTCCCCACAAACGCCATCGACAACTCCCAGAGTATCGTCGTCAAGGTGTTGCCCGGACTCTCCTCGCACATCGTCCAGGGAATGGACAGCATTTTCCAGCTCCCCGGTGGGTGCTTCGAGCAGACCACGTCGTCAGCATGGCCCAACGTCCTGGCTTTGAAGTACATGCAGGAAGCTGGAAGCCTCACCCCCGAAATCGAAATGCAGGCAATCGAATATGTCAACATCGGTTACCAGCGCATCTTGACCTTTGAGTGTGAATCCGGCGGGTTCAACTGGTGGGAAGGGGACAACCCCGGCAACGCCATCTTGTCCGCAGTCGGCGTGATGATGCTGACCGACACCAAATCGGTGTACGGAACCGTAGACCAGGCGGTCATCGATCGCTCGGCTGATTACCTCTTCTCGGTGCAGAAGGCGGATGGCTCCTGGAGCGAAGAGAGCCATCTCCACGCAGGCAACGAAAACCTCGGGGCCAGCAGCTTGCGGGGAACCTGTTACATCACCTGGGCCCTTGCCTTTGGTGGCTACGAAGGCCAAAGCGGCTTCAGCAATGCTTTGAACTTCATCAAATCCAATGTGTCCGCCGAGACCGACAACTACACCAGGGCCATGTGCGCCAACGCACTCGTAGCTGCTGGAGACAGTTCTCCAGTACTCTCCGATGTCCTCGGCCAGTTCCACGATGACGCCATAGTGGAAGAAAACGTGGTTCACTGGTCCGCCAACGGCTCCACCCTCGTGAATTCCTATGGAGACGGCGCTGACGTCGAAGTGACGGCGCTGGTCGCCCTCGCCATGGGGCACAAAGGGTCCTACCCCAGCGATGTCAACGGCGCCGTGGAATGGCTCGTTCGCAGCAAAGACCCACAAGGGAACTGGGGATACAACACCCAGGCAACGGTGCTGGCGCTTCGCACTTTCCTCATGGCCTTGACCATGAACCCAGGGAACACCGATGCCCATGTGGATGTGTATTTCAACGGCGAAATGGTCGCCAGTCGTGACTTTGACAACTTCAACAAGGATGTCGTCTGGCAGGTCGAGTTGACGGAAGGTCTCGACCCTGTCGAGAACGTCGTCGAGTTGGACTACAACGGAACCGGCGCTCTGTCCTACCAGATCGTCGACACCCACTACATTCCGTGGGATGACGCTCCAGTGAACTCCGGTCCTCTGGACATCAACGTCGACTATGACAGCACAACCCTGGAGATCAACGACACGGTTACTGCTACTGTGACCATCACCAACAACCAGGAAGGACTCGCCGGTATGGTCCTGGCCACCATCGGTATTCCCCCTGGATTCACCCTCGTGACCCAGGACCTGGCCGAGGAAAAAGCAGAGGGCATCCTGTCCATGTACGAAACCATGGGCAAGCAACTGATTCTCTACTTCGACTCGATTCCCGCCGGACAGCCCATCGTTGTGACTTACTCTCTGGTGGCGCAGTACCCCATCAAGGCGCAGACTGGCGGCGCCGAAGTGTCCATGTACTACGACTCCACCAACAACGCGACTCAGGACTCCCAGGAAATCGAGGTTGTCGAGTAGCCGTCATTCCCCAAAATGCCCCCTCGGAAGCTCGAGGGGGCATCCCCCCGCCCACTGACCCCTCCCCCTTCCCGACTTTCTTCACCGTCAATGTGCTCAAATGGATCCAGAACACGGTTAATACCTCTGTTCGGATTTGATCCCCTCTCCATGGCGAGGGAATCAAAGGCCGTTGTGCTCTTTATCATCTGTGGCATGGGGTACCGGATTGTTGCGGCGCTGGGGGGCCAGTTCCAAATGGAGGTAGTGGCGCCAAGGGCGATGGACATTGTCTCGAAGAAAAACGAGGGGAAGTGTGTCGTCCCTATCCCAAGTTGCGACCCGGAACTTCCGAATGGAGGTGCTTTGGCGCCTCCAGAGGGGAGGAATGCGACAGTGCCCCGATGTTGGAAACCAAACCCCCAGGGGTCTGTCCTCAGGGCGGAGATTTCCAGATCGGGTCCCTGAAGCTCACTCACCCTCCCTCTCTCAACGGGAGACCTCTGCTTTCAGGAGGGAGAAGGAAAGGAAGACAAAGGGACAAGACACCCAAGAAGACCGACCGAGTTGCAAGCCAGGTGCGCTGGAGCGGTGGGGTGTGTGGATGAGTCGGTAGTCAGGTTTGCTGGAGCGGTGGGGTGGAGTGGTGGGGTGTGTGGATGAGTCGGTAGTCAGGTTTGCTGGAGTGGTGGGGTGTGTGGATGAGTCGGTAGTCAGGTTTGCTGGAGTGGTGGGG
>CALFHQ010000134.1 GCA_937876385.1 uncultured Pseudomonadota bacterium | reverse complement strand
CGATTACAGGGGCGCTGTGGTCCTCCCAGACGAGGACGGTGAGCCCATTGGGCAATCCAAGTTCGTGGACAGGATACGGGATATTCTCCACGAGCCGTTTGGAAATATTGGGTTCTTTGCCGGTCATAATGCATCTCCTACCCGGGGTTCTGCGGTACATTCGATGGACTCAATCTGCTCTCGCAACCGAAGTGCGAGGTCAGAAAGCTCCCTCTCTCCCAATCGGTGTGCAGGAATGAGAGGAAGTGCCACGTCACGTACCTTCCCCGATTTTCGATATCGACTGATCTGTTTCTGCTGAGACCGGTAGGTCGCAGTGATGTGAAAGGCGGTCTTCAGCAACGCCCCCACGGGCCCCCGGGACGTCTCTGCCGGCATCTTCGAGATGCAATCGTCCAGAGTGCTTTCATCTTCTTCCAGGAACACTTGGGGTACGCATCGGTTCATCACCGTGGTGCACACCGGCAACCCTCGTCCCATGAGGGCCTGTTCCAATTCCAACGCTTCGTCCACCGCCATCTCCTCCGGGAGTGTCACGACAACAACGCCGGATCGCTCGGAATCGGTCAGCAAGTCCTGGATTCGCTGGACATCTCGAGTGATCGGCCCGGCCTTCACTGCAAGAAGGATGGTCATCGGCATGGACAAAAGTCCAGCTCCTTGTCCCGTGGGTGGAGCGTCCACCAGAACCACATCAACGGGCAAGCCGTCGGGGGCCTTGGAGCGGCCATGAACCATGAACTCGATTTTGCCGATGAGGAGCAACTCCTCCATTCCAGGAACGAGGCTGATGAGGGCCTTAACGAAGGGATTGTCGAAGACGAGGTTGTAGAGGGTCTTTATCTTCAACTTCATGAGCCCATACTCTCGCAGGCTCTCTTCCGGGGTGATTCGGGCTATCCACATCCCGGGCCGGACCTCCTGAGGCAAGTAGCCATAATGGTCCTGCTCAAAGATGCGGCCCAAAGACGGAACATCCCCCAGTTCCACCAGCAAAACCCGCTTCCCAAGCCTCGCCAGCATGAGCCCCAGCGCTGCGGAAACGGTGGTCTTTCCGACCCCTCCTTTGCCCGTGACAAAGATAAGCTTCCGCTCACAGATGGGACAAGCCATCCATCCCTCCAATAGGCAACGTCAATCTCTCCTCCAAAACCCACCAATCTGTGTAGGGAAACCGGTCCACCGCCAGATGCGAAAGGTGAACTCCTCTAGTGTACGACGAGGTCCAATCCCCCCGGATGTCCATAGGACGCAGGTCCCTGCCAGCCATATTGGCTGAGTCCGAAAGTCTTATCCGAGACGATGTGATGGGGCCGTCCGCTATCTCAAAGTAGCCATACTCATAGGTGCCGTCGGGAAGCGGCGTGAAGTCCGATGCAGAGAGAGGAGCATCGTCCAGAAGCACTTCCTCCCCCACCTGCCGAATCACTGTAATATAGTCGTGGGCGTAGTCCTTGGGAGCTGCAAACACGTACTCGTTTCGGTAGCGGTCCTGGGCCACGGCCATAATCATGGCGGGGTCTCCGATGAAGTCCGCCGTGCATCCCTGACTGGAGAGAATCTGGGCCACCTGGATGGGCTTGCTGGCTCCGATGAGGAAGCTCTCCGCAGTATACACAGTGAGGGTATCTCCAGGGGACGCCAGGGTCATCCCGTTGAGTCCCGGGATGGGCGGCTCGGTAGTGATTGCGGTCCCACCTTCGGATGCCTGCACAACCCACATGTCCACGTCGGGTGCTCCTCGAGAACGAGCTTTCACGCAATGGTAGTGGGTGGACCAGGTGACAACGGGGAAGAACTGCTCTTCGATGTGCTCGGCGCAGCAGCAATCGCCCATGCCGTCGGGGTCTTCCACCACGGCCTCTTCGTGTCCTGCGAAAACCGCAATCCGTTTGTCGGCGATGACGTGGGTCCCCGTCAGGTTTTGAACCGGGAAGAGGGAAGCCCCGGTGGCTTCCAGGCTGAGAACTTCATACTGCTGCAGTTCGAATTCGTGGGTACTCCCACTTTCGAGCTTGGCGGCTCCTTCCACCGTGGGCTCGCATTTGGCAGCGAGGGTGGTGGTAACCTTGGTGGTTCCTTCTTCCACAGCGACCACTGTGAAGTAACCGTGCTGGGAAGGCATCGCCATCATGGGCATGGCTTCCAACGGGCTGGTGGGGAGGGTAATGATGTAGTACTCGTTGCCCAACATCTCCGCTGGAATCAACAGAGACGAATCGTCGGAGAAGGCGGACTGGAAATCCAGCGGATTGAACTGGTAAACAACCACCGGTCGGTTGCTGGTGATCTTGATGGAGCGGTCGAAGACCCCGCTGCCGTCGATGTCCATTCGGGGCAACGGCACGACCTCTGTGGTGCCCGGCTGTACCACGACCTCCCCCATGGTGAGGTCGATTCCCACGGCAATGGAGGTGAACGTTACCGAAGCGGGAGCGGTCCCCGGGTTTCCGATAATAACGCCGTGAAGGGCCTCGTCCGGGGGAGTCCCCGAGAAGGGGTCATGGTAGTTGTCGAGGTCCACGGTCCAGTACTCACATCCAATGTAGCTGTTGGCCCATTTTGGATCGGTGAGGCACTGTGAGAGACACTTGCCACCGACGCAACTGAGGCCGTCTGGACACGGCTCTGGATCGTTCCAGCCGCTTCCATCTTCCATGCAGGTCTGCTTGGTTCCAGAATCCATGCACTGGGACTGCCCGGGGAAACAGACCAATTCGGAGCATGTTCCGTTGACGCACTTCTGGCTTCCCGGACAGAGCTCCGGCACGAAGGCGTTTCCATCGGCGTTGCAAACCTTCAACTCATTGAGAGAGTAACACCCGTCGATGGTTCCTGGCTCACAATCCGCCAGTTGAACGCACTTGCTCTGGGAGCACATGTAATTCTCCGGACAGATGGCCACGACCACCCACATCCCGCCCTGACATTCCGCCACTTCGTTTTGAGAAACACAGGTGCGTTTGCCGTTCTCGCACTGGGTCGCCCCATCGGTCGGAGTAGAATCGTCAACCTCGGCAGGAAGGTCCTTGTCTCCGGCCTCTTGTCCATTGAGATCGAGATTGGTCCCGTCCAATTGGTTTCCATTGCCGTCAGCAAGCTGGATCTCACTGCCCGCATCACTGCCTGCCTTGTCGTCACTGCCACAGGCGACGAGCAGTGCGGCAATCATCAATCCGATCCACAGAGTTTTCATTCCTTCCTCCCAGAATCAACCATAGACGTCCACAAGTTAGTGCGGAAGTCTACCAAAGCGCCAACTCGATTTCCATCGGTTCCGCAAACGATCACCGAAATTTCGCCAGCGAGCTGCGCAGAGCATCTATCACACGGGCCTGTTGGTCCATGGTCAGGGTCGGCCCCGTGGGGAGCAACAGCCCAGTGGCTCCCAATTCTTCTGCTACCGGAGCCTCAAAGCCTCCCTGCGCAAAAGCCGGCTGGAGGTGCAGCGGATGGAAGAAATCCCGGCTGTCCACCCCTTCAGCTCTTAGAAAATCGGCGAGCTTCCCGCGGAGCCCAGTCCTTCCCCCATCCTGTACTCTCACCGCTGCCATCCAATGACTGTTTCGTCCAGCGGGGGGATCGGTCTCGGGCCACACCAGGGACGGCTCGTCCCCGAGCGCGTCCCGATAACTTCGAGCGATCTCAATTCGCTTTTCAATCAGGTCGTCGATGCGCTCCATCTGAGCCACTCCCACCGCTGCCTGGAGGTTCGTCATTCGGTAGTTGAACCCGACCTCCGGGTGGTAGAATCGCCTCTCGGGGACAAACCACTGGTCACGCAATCGCCGAAGTCGCTCCTCCAGGTCCAGGCGGCGACTCACCACCATCCCCCCTTCTCCGGTGGTCACCACCTTGTTGGCGAAGAAGCTGAAACAGCCCAGATCCCCCAGAGTCCCAGCAGGTTGCCCCCCAGTGGTAGTGCCAATGGCCTCGGCAGCGTCTTCCACGACCGCCAGATTGTGCCGTCGGGCAAGCGCCAGAATGGGTTCCATGTCGCAAGGCCAGCCGTACAGGTGCACCACAACGATGGCTCTGGTCCTTGAAGTGACAAGCGGTTCGATGGTGTCGGCAGTGATGTTCCCCGAAACTCCGTCGACGTCGGCAATGACCGGAGTCGCACCGCAATAGTGCACCGCATTTCCGGTGGCAATCATGGTGAGGGCGGGGACGATGACTTCATCTCCCGGTCCAATATCCAGGGCCTTGAGCGCCAGATGCAAGGCAGCGGTCCCGGTATTGCAAGCGACGGCAACAGGGAGGGCGAGGTGGTCACGAAATCTCTTCTCAAATTCCGCCACAAAGGGTCCACTGGCGGAGATCCACCCATCTTTGATGCACGAGGTGACGTACTCAAGCTCTCGTCCAGAAAGGTCCACAGAGCAAATAGGGATGAACGGAGGGGTGTCCTTCATGGTCGCTTGCTCCTCGGGTCGCTGTCCACCGTCAACGCCAGCAGAATCGGCTCGCCTCCGTCACACAGACCGGTGGCAAGGGTCACGGGACGACCGCCACGTTCCTTCACAACGGTGAGGAACGTATCCAGCACGAGGCTGGAACGTGACTCCCCCAGGGAAGAGCGAATGGCGTCCAGATTCATGGGGCTCAATTCGAAAATGAAAACCGCCCCGGGATGGGCGTCCAGCAGGAGGGTCCAGTCCCGGTGGAGGATGGAGCGAACATCCACTCCATCGTCAGCCCCCGGAGAAAGAAGGAGGTCAGCGTGAACCTCTTTTGCTCGGTGGTGGGACAAGAAGGACACCATCCCGGCCTGGTTGTAGGCCGTTGTGACCACCGTGCGCCCGGAATCGGCGGCAGCCAGCGCTACGGTCTCCTGGGGTCGTCGAAGCACAGGGCTCACACCGTTTCTGGCAATGGTCAGCGAGGCGGCCATCTGACCAGCCGCTACGGCAATCAGGAGGAGCAAAGGGAGGAGGGGCAGGCGACTGTTTGCAAAGCGTGCCGAGAGGATTCCGCGAGCCCACATACCAAACTCCACCAATACCAGGGCGGAAAGCGGAAGAATGTGCAAGAAGCCCTGCATGTCCAGATCCGAGCGGTACAGGAGGGTGGAGAGAACGACCACCGATGCGCCGGACGCCACGGCACCTCGCAACCAGATGGTGCCCCGTCCTCGCAGCACTGTCACAGCGGCCCAAAGGGTTGCAACGCCTCCAACGGCGAGAGACAGCACTCCCGATGTCGTCTGCCAGGACTCCACGCCAAACAAGGGAGCGTACAGTCGAGGGGAACCGAATCCCGTTCCAAAGAGCATTGCAATCGAGCGAATCAGACCGGCGAAGAGGTCTCCGGGGAAGTTGATGCGGGCCTTCTGCAACATCAACGTGGCGAACATGCTGGAGTCGGTGACTCCGGAAACCAGGCAGTGAACTTCATGCCACAGGTATGGGAGAAGCGGGGGGATTGCAGCCAGCGCCATGGGAAGAGAGGACCTGCGCCAGATCCGTTTCGGCCCCAGGATGGCTATCACCAACACCACCCCTGGAACCGCCGCAGTGGCCTTCAAAGATGCTGCCAGACCCACAAGGAGTCCGATGAAGATCCCGCGGAGAAGTCGAGGAGATTCCCTCTCGCGGACGGCGAGTCCTCCTGCGAGGAAGATCAGGGGAATCGGGAGAGCTTCATAGAGGTAGCCGGTGGCAAACGCCAGGAGGTAGAACGAATTCAGGGCCACCACCCCGAGAATCCAGAGGGCACTCCCCGCTCCATAGCTTTTCAAGGCGACTCCAAACACCAGGAGCAACGCCAACGCCCCCAGGAAGGAGGAAAATCGACGGGTTCCATCCAGTCCGTCGGTACCTCGGGGAAACAATTTGGCGAAGTAGTACGGCCAGGACCCCTGGTACGCTTCGGTGAGGATGGGGTGCACTTCCCCCCGGGAGTGGAGGGCGAATTTGGGCCACCACCCGGACGAAAACACCCCGGGAGATTCGGGGCCGACGGGGTTCGTTGGAATCAACACAGTTGGATTGTCAGGGGAAACCACCACTCGACTTGAGTGTTCAAAAGTGAAAGGAAACGAGGCTTCAAAGAGGTAGCCGAGGCGGGCAATGGAGAGGGGCGCCAGAGCAAAAAACAGGAGGGCGACGCACAGCGCCAACAGCCATCCCAGGCGCTGGGTTCTCGGAGTCTTCTTCCCTTTCGCCACCAACCTCCCCCTTACTCTTGACTATGGGTGTATCCGCTGGAACTCCAGTCCTCGTCGGCCCCCTCCAGGCGAACCGCCCCCTTCCCCGGGACCACGCGTCCGATGGGGGTAAGGGGAGCCAATCCCTCTTCCCGAAATTGTCCAATGAGACCTTCCAGCGCCTCGGGAGCTACCAGGCACAGCAGCTCGTAGTCATCTCCGCCGCTCATGAGGGCTTTGCGGATCACATCGGGATACAGGAGTTCCAACGTTTGAAGCGCCGGGCTGCGGGGAATGGCTCGAAAATCGACAATCGCTTCCAGACCGGACGCGGCGCAGATGTGCCCGAGGTCCTGGGCCAACCCATCGGAAATGTCGATGGCGCTGGTCACCCCAGGAGTTTGGGCAAGTCTCTTTCCCTCTGCGATTCTCGCCGTGGGCCTCCAATATGGAGCCTCCAACTGAGGGACGAGGGCTCCTTCGACTTTGAACTCTCCTGCCATCCACGCCACCGCAGCGAAAGCCCCCCCCACGGTGCCCGTGACGGCCACAATGTCCCCGGGATGGCCACCGCTTCGAAGCAGCGGCTTGCTACCCTCGACAAATTCTCCACCCACGGTGAAGGAGAGCACAAGGGGGCCCGAAGTTCGAGTAAGATCCCCTCCCACAACGGGAGTTCCTGCCACTGCCGCCGCCTTACCAACGCCCTTGACCAGGTGTTCCAGCGGCTCGTCAAACCCCCACGACCGGGGCAAGGCCATGGAAACCACCATCCAGGTGGGTTCCCCTCCCATGGCGCCGATGTCACTGATGGCCGCGGTCGCCGTCCGGAATCCGACGTCTTCCCAACGAGTTGTCGGGGATGGAAAATGAACTCCCTCGACAGCCATGTCCACGGTGACTACCGGGGCGCCCAAGGGACGCCGAAGAACGGCACAATCATCCCCGGGCCCCACCACAACCCCTTCCCCAGTGGTGGGGAGAAGTTCCAGGAAGCGGCGAATGTAGTCGAACTCGTTCACGGAGAATCCTCAATGGAGAGGAGAATTGCGGTGATATTGTCCCGGCTGGTTTCAAGGGCTTTGTCGACGAGAACGTCGAGGCATGCAGAGGCGTCCTGGCAACTTTCCAGCGTTTCTTTGATGAACTCTTGTTCCAGCGCCCCGGAGAGACCGTCGGAGCACAGCAGGAATTGGTCTCCAGGCTGGATGACAACCTTCACCTTCTCCAGGGAGAACCCTTTTCCCAGACCGACGTGGTTGGTGAGGGCACCGGATTCATCCACTTGGGCGTGTGTCGCCTCTAAGAGCTTCCCCTGGCGGAAGAGGTACACCGGACTGTCCCCGGCATAGTACACGAAAGCCTGCCGGAAAGAGGGGTCGGTGAGCACCGCGCAAACCGTGGTCCCCATGCCGTAATAGTCCTTCTGACTCTTTCGCATGTCTGCCACGACTTCGTTGGCTCGAAACAGGAATTGCTCCAGCGTTCGGTTGGCCTGGAACTCTATGCGTGGAACCTGATAGTAGTTTGCCACCTGGTCCACAGCGATGGAGGCGGCCATGGCGGCCCCTCGATAAGACCCCATTCCATCGGCGACGACAAAAATGGAGCCCCGGGATTGGGTGGGGAGATCCTTGGAGTCGTGGTAGATGCGGAAGGCATCCTCGTTCGCTTGCCGAACCCTACCCGTCTCGGTTCTCCCCGCTACCTGTGCTTTCGCCATGGAGCTGCTCACTGGTCAAAGAGTAGAAAATCCACCGCCCACGAAGTCTTCTTGTACATACTAAAGTCGCTGTTGGAGAAGTTGTCAATTTTGAAGAGCGGATTGAGGGATGCAGTGAGGTTGATCCGTTTGGGTCCCAGCGGGATGAGATCCAACCCCAGGATCTGGGAGATCGGTGGCAACTTCACTTCGGTCACTGGGCCGTCTGTAACCAAAGTCCAGAAGGGATAGCCGGTTTCATCGCTGAAAAGGATGTAGTTGAAATCGGACTGGGCACCGGGGGTCCAGTAGTCCCACTTCAGCGTCTTGAAATCAAAGAGAGACCCGCCTGAAGGCTGGATGATGCGAGGATAGGCCATGAAGGGCCCCATGTTGTATGCCTGGATGCCGGCCAGAAGCAACCGTCCCTGGTTGTCTGCCCACAGCGCCTGATAGTCCTGCAAAGAGCCGGTGTCCAAGGCTTCCCATTGATCCCCAACGATTCGCCAGGCTCGGCCGTCATCTCCAGCCACCACGGCGACTCCCGGTGCCGGCGCGGTGATGGCGTTGGCCCCCAGAGTTTCGTCCAGTTCGTAGATGGTGAAGAGGGCTCCATCGTATTGAAGGGCGGTAGCGGGAGAGGCAGAGAGCCAGATATCGTCAGGTCCCGAGCCGTCAATGCCGGTGAAGTCCATATAGCTGTAGGAAGCTTTGAGGGAGAATCCCTGAGCGGAGTAGCGCCATAGCGCAGAGGGAGAGGTGATAATCCACAAATCTTCAAAATCCGAGCCCCAGAGTCCCCTTCCAGCATACCCATCGGGTAGAACAGTGGTTTCGAGGAGCTGGGTCGTGGATACCCGAGCCATCGCTTTGGAAAAGAGAAGCACCGCTTCCCCGTCGTGCCCCCAGATGTCCAACACCTTCGAAGAGAAGCCTGTCTCGAGACGAGTCCACCCCACCCCACTGAAATACCACACGGTGCCTTGGGTACCGCCCAACCAGAGTCCTCCATTCTTCTCCTGGAACAGCATGGAGAATCCTTCCTCCCCCGTAGCCAGGGGAAGAGGTGTCCAACCGGTTCCATAGGTTGTCGTGAAGCCCTCCCCCAAGTTGCTCACGACAATCACGGTGCCGTCGTCTCGGCGGGCGACTCCAACGATGTCTCCCTTCATGGGGGGGAACCAGCGTCTGGACACATCGGAGTCCATCACCAGCATTCCGTCTCCCGAGAGAGTCTCCACCTCGGTGACCATTCGAACGGCATAGGGCATCCCGTTGTTGGACTGTGCCTGAACCGACGCATAGAGCGAGTAGGTCGCACCTTCCAGTGGGCCCGACATCGCCTCGGGAAGTCTCTCGGCCAGGAAGTAGCCGTCCTGGGAGTTCCACACCGGATTCTTGGGCATCGCCAGGTAGCCCTCCTTGCCCAGCTCGATGCTGGAGAGGAGGTACGGCTGTCTGAGCCCCTGGGGATACTGGGGCAAGTCGTAAAAGGCGATCTTCCCCCGCTTGCTCAAAGGAATGTCCAAGGTCACATCGTGCCCTTCGACCACCTTGTCCTTCAGCACGATGGCCCCTCGAGCGACCCCCATTACGGTGGGGTCAAAGACGCCGGTCATGGGATGGACCCAGCCGCCGTAGCAAACCACAGCGGCGTTCCCGAGCTTGGAGTTGATGAAGTAGATGTGGTGCTTGTTGACGATTCCACCGTCCCCGGGATCGGGGGGATACCCGAACAGGGAGCTCTTGGATGACTCGCACCGGACTCGAGACTGAGGAGCGCGAGGAATGCACTGTACCTGCCCCATTCCAGTATTGGCACACACCATGCTGGCGGGACAATCGGTGTCCACCAGGCAACTGCGGGTGCAGAAGGTGCCTTGGGTACCCAGGGGAGCACAGACGAATTCTCCTTCCCCTTCGGCAGCGGCGCAGTCGGAATCTTCCTCGCAGAACTGGCAAAACGGAGCAGTCACCTGGGGAATCCACGAACACTCTCCGGGTGGAACGACGACATACTTGTCCATGCCGTACACCCTGCCGGTGACCCAGGCCTTCGGGGGCACATACGTGCCACTGGTTCCACCGCTTGAGGTCACCTTGGGTGACAAGATCACGGTGACGTTTCTGGCGTCGAAGTGGATGACGCTGTAGAAGCTGTACCCCGGTGCAGCGGCAGTGATGGACTGCTTTCCATAGAACCCCGGCTGGGAGAAGGTGATCTGTCCGTTGCCGTCGGTATATCCTTTCAACTTGGTGGTTTCGTCTCCCCCCACAATCACCAGCGCCGAGAGGACTCCATGGCCGTTGGAGGCATCGAGAACTGTGACGTTAAGGGACTCGTCCAATGGACCGCCCCAGGTTCCCCCACGATTGGTTCGAGGGTCGAAGTAGGTGTATCCAGAGGGAAGGGTGACGTCTTCGTGGGGCCCGTCGAGAACAACATCCACGACCCCTTCTTCATGGGCCGGTGCTCTCAAGGTGACAAGCCCCGAGTGGACGAAGTGGACGTCGAAGGCATCCTCCCCGCCGAACCGCAGCGAACCGTCCTCGGGAAGGCCCGAGCCGTGCACTCGAATCCAGGTTCCTCCGGCCTGAGACCCTGTGTCGGGCTCCAGGAAGTAGATGGTGGGCTTGTCTTCCATGTAGGTGTAGGCACCGGGAGCGACCCCCACACGACCGGCTCCAACTACGGAGACGTCCACCGGTCCCGGGGACCCTGGAGGGGTCACGCAACGCACCTTCTTTCCATTCTGGAAGACCGGATCGCCGGCCACGGAGCCGCCCAATCGGACCTCCCCGGAAGAGGGAAATCCGCACCCTTCAATGGTCACCAGCGTTCCTCCGCCCAAATACCCGGAGCCTGGAGTGACCGATTCGATGTGAATGGCGTCTTCAAAATTCAGCCCCCCCGCCAGAAGGTCAACCCCGCTGTTTCCAATCACCTGAAGGTCAG
>CALFHQ010000133.1 GCA_937876385.1 uncultured Pseudomonadota bacterium | reverse complement strand
CCCAGACCCCTCCATACGGCTCCAAGGCCATCTTCCGGGGAGTCTTGTTGAGGATCACGGACTCCACCACCGAGGTGCCGTCGTCCAGGCGCCGAAGGGCACCGTTGCTCAGCCCGTTCTGGGTAGCATCCACGAACCAGATTCGCCCCGAACCGTCGATGGCCAGGTCCCGCGGATTGCCCTCCACCGGGATCTCTTTCTCCAGAGTTCCGTCGGCCAGATGTCGAATCAAAGAGCCGTCTCCAGCGCTGGCAACCCACACACCCCCTTGAAAATCGATGGCCAGGGAGGTGCCCCCGTGCCCTGTATCGAATCGAACCCAGGAAGCCTCTTGCGGGGCGGATTCACTCCCACAACCGGTCCAGGCGAAGATCGAGAGCAGCACAACAAAACTCCAGGGTGTCCACGAACGCCGATTGATCATCAATGCTCCTTCAACGGATGGGCGCGTCATCGGCATCGCCGAGTGCGTCACCTCGTGCTGGGTCATTCTAATGAAAATCCTCTCAGTGACAAGGGAGAGCGCATGAATTATAGTGGATCGTGGTGCCCGACGTTCTCGTTTGCATGCCGGAGGAGCCGTGGTCCAGTCACACAAGGAAGACATCACCGTTCTCGTGCGAAGGGACGCCACCGGGCTGATGACCCGCTCTGGAACGAGGCAAGCGGGCTTTCGGCTGTTCTATCGGGGGCGCCCCTTTGACCCCCGATTGGTCGAGCGAGTCTCCGCCGATTTTGTCCAAATGGCTTCCCTGCAACAACCGGGAATTGCCCGACTGTTCGTCGCCACCGTGGAAAGCGATGGAACCACCAGGCTTCATCTCGAGAATGTCAGTGGGATCTCTCTGGCCGACTACCTGCTCTCCTGGGGAACTCCCGATGAAACCCTCACCCGCCGATTGTGGGGAAGCCTCCTGCATGCATTGAAACCGCTCCACGAACTGGGTATCCCCTACGGCACCCTGCGACCCGATCGGATATGGGTCAAAACCGATGGGTCCATCGTGTTGCCGGAACCGGGAGTCGGGTATCTCTGCTGTCACAGCGGCCAGTCGGGGAAGGGACTCCAACGCAGTCGGATGTTGGAGATGTTTGGGGATCCGTGGCTGGTTCCCCCCGAGATTCTTTCTGGAGAAGGGGGATGCACACCGGCTTCTGATTGCTTCCAGGTCGCTTCCATCGTGGCCACCTGGCGAATGGGGCACAACCCCTTTGGTGATGGGCGGGCGCTGGAGATTCAAAACCGCATGATTCGAGGACAGCTTCTGGGGATTGACGGGAACCCGGCGTTGGGACCCGAGGAAGAACGGTTTTTCAAAGAAGGGCTCTCCCTGGAGCCAGGAAGGCGGTTGCGAGGGCAGGCCCGGTTGCTTGCCTGGTTGGCTCCCCGAGAAGGCAGCACTCGCCTGCCTCCACTGAATTCCAATGCAAAAATCGTGGAATACGCGGCCACCTTCGCCCCGCTGGAAGATTCGGAAATCCTCAAGGAGTTGGGACAACAGGGAGTGTCCTCGGAGGAGCTGTCACAAGTTGACGGAGAGCGGCTGGTGGAACAGCTCATCGGCATGGGGGGGCGAACCAAAGCCGCGTCCTCCAGTCGGGGAACCAGCGGATGGTGGCTTTTGGCAGCGGTGTTGGCCCTGGTGATCGCTCTGTTGCCGCGCATCATGGGGAGTCAGCAGGTGGATGTGCCGTACACCGGTGGGATTGCGTCGGATTCGGACGGACTCACCCATCACGACATGGTGTGGCCCGAAGGAAGCAGTGGGGCTCCCCATCCGAGAGCTGAGTCACTCATGGAGACCATCCCGGTGAAACTCAAAGAGCGCATCGAGGCGCTTAACGTTCCGGTGAGAGGGGAGTTCCGCTTTGAACCGCCCATCCTCCCTCCGTACAAGATTGTGTGCGAGGGAGACGACAAGATTGCCATCTACTACTTCTCGTCACGAAATCGCCTGGATTCCATCCGCTTCGGGAAGGAGCTGTTTCGGATTTACTATCGGGCGACGGGGTTGCCGGGGGTTATCTGGCACAAACTACCGGATTCAGAAGGGCGCTACATCCCAATCAAACCAATCAAAAATGAGCCTTGAGAGCGACAGAGACAATGTCGTAACTCGTCTCGAATCGTCCGGCACCCACCTTGAGGGGTTCTGCTTCTGCGGAGACATCCTGGGGCGGAGTCTTCTGCAAGGGGAACTGCTTGTACACTTCGGTTTGGTCCAGGGATACATCGATGGTGGATTGGAAGATGTGTGAGTAAGCCACGGACAGGGAGTAGCGGTCGTATTTAAAGGTGGTGCCAAGTCCCACGCCGATTCGGTCGAATCCAGCAAAGTCGATGTTGGTGTAGCGACCGGGAACGGCCCCCGTTTCGTAGTAAACGCCCCCCTGGAGGTCCAGGAACGAGAGGGGGTGGTAGTGGCCTCCCAGACGGAACGACCAGGTGTCCTTGTACTGCCGAGGGATGATCACCGGCTGGAACTGGATCTCCTGGGCATTCTGGGCTCCGGCGAGCTTGATGTAGCCGTCCAACTGCAGGTTGTAGTCGGTGAGCGCTGACCACCCCTCCCAGACCAGGTCGAATTCCACGTCGAAGAGCTCTTCGTCCCCTTCACTGGCAACGCCCTTCTTTTCGGGTACACCGTTCTTCCACTGGACGTAACGCACGCCAAACCGACCCACCATGGGATAGCTGAAGGTCATGGTCGTGGGAAGCTTGCTGGTTGGATTTCCGTTCTTGTCGTACGCCACCAACCCCTGGGTTCCGCCGGAATCCTGCCCCGACTGATAAAGGGCTGCCATGGTGGAGCCGTAGAAGTTGAGGCTTGTCTCCCCCTCTGCGTTGAAGGTCACCGTGGGAAGGCGGAAGGCGAAG
>CALFHQ010000132.1 GCA_937876385.1 uncultured Pseudomonadota bacterium | reverse complement strand
CAAACCTTCCAAAACGGTTTCAGGGGCCGGAGGGCACCCTGGAATGAACACGTCCACCGGGACTAGTTGGTCCAAAGGGAGAGCTTCCGGGTGGTCGTGGAAGACCCCCTTTCGGCATGCACATGGACCCACGGCAACGACTCTGCGTGGCGCAGCCATCTTGAGGAGTATTTCGGCCAACAGGAGGGCGGTTTCGGGAAAGAGTGGACCGGCCACGAGGAGTACGTTGGCCGATTCGGGGGCATCGACGATGGTCAGTGGGCGGCTTGAGAAACCAGCACAGGCGGCAAACTGTGCGCCCAATTCCGGTGCGCAGCAGGAGGCGAGCATCGGATAGACTCGAAGTCGGGGTAGGGGGACACGGATTTCGCTTGAAGGGGGCAATGTTCACTCCTCCAGGGTGAGTTTGACGAGATCGATGATTGCTCTGGGAGCGCCGTTCTTAAACATCAGACTCTCCCGGGCGTCTTCCGGCTCTCCTCCGGCCTCGATGTATTCTGCCACGAGGGCGTGCTGATCGGCGATGGCTCCTGCCAGCGACTCGGCGGTTGGATTCACCAGGCGTACCCCATTTACATAGGCGATGAGCCCCGCCAGATCACCCTCTCCGGTCAGGGTGATGGTGTCGAATTCCACTTTCTGATTTAGATCCGGGTGATCGAGGTCTCTCTTGAACTGTTGCATGTCGAGCCCGGCAAGTTGCGCCAAAGAGAGGACCCGTGCGGGTTCGAGGGCCCCGCTGTTTTCAGCCAGGAGTCGAGCCATTGGGACGCCCCGGTCTTGTACTTGCGCGGCCAGAACCGCCATCGCTGCCAAGCGAGCGAGGGTCCCCGGCTTCGAACCAGCGTCTCGCAGTTCGATGTAGGTGGAATCAGGCACTGAGAACTGGGGTGAGAGCACCTGTGCGACCACCAAAGCAGCCTGCGGATCGGTGTAGTCGGTGAACAGTTGCACCATGACGTCAGGTTGTGAAACCGCCAGCGCCGGGCGCTTGAACGCTGCTGGAAGTGTCTGCCGGGAGGACACCGGTCGTTCCCATCCGCCCAGAAGGAAGACGAGGCCGCCAACCAGGATCAGCAGTGCGATGGATCCTGAAAGTATCTCTTTGTGGATGCGCTTCATTCGTCCCCCGGAGTAGTGAACCGCATTCTAGCACGATGAGTTCTCGCTGAGAACAGCGAAGCACCAGAACACGGCCCGCAGACTGCGGCGCCTAACCCTTCTTGACAGTGAGGCTTCCGACGCCCTATTCTGAACGGGCGAAACGCATTCGCCATACGTGAGGAGGAATCGTGATGACGCAGAAGACTCTGAAGTCCCTGAATCCGCGCACCGGCGAGGTCATCGACACCATCGAACTGATGACTACCACTGACATTGAAAACGCTGTGGAAGCCGCTGCCCAGGCTGGGAAGATCTGGCGAGAGGTTCCAGTTGAAGAGCGGGTCAAGCGCTTGTTGGGTGCAAGAGATTTCATCTTGTCGCACCTCGACGAAATCGCCGAACTGATCTCCCTGGAACAGGGGAAGCCGCTTGCTGAAGCCATGTCGGCGGACATCCTTCCCGCCGTGCAGCTCTTTAACCAGTATGGCCCGAAAATGCGTCAGATGACCGCTACCGAGCGGATCCCGATGCAGGTTCTCATTGGAATCAAGTCTTCGAAGATTCATTGGAAGCCGTTGGCGGACCTGTGGCCGTTATCACCCCCTGGAACTTCCCCTTCTCTATTCCTCTTAGTGGCATCGTGTTTTCGCTTATGGCAGGGAACCCCGTTTTGTTCAAGCCGGCATCGGAAGTTCCCTTGATTGGGAAGATGATTGCTCGTTGCTTCAATGAGGGGGCGGACCTTCCAGAAGGGCTTTTCCAATTGATCCTGGCGGCCGGCAAGGACGTCGGGAGCACTCTTTTCAAGCCACCGGTTCGCAAAGTCGTCTTCACGGGCAGCACGGATACTGGAAAGTGGATCATGCGGGAGTGTTCGAAGCATCTGATTCCGGCGGTTTTGGAGCTCGGTGGAAAGGACCCCATGATCGTTCTGGAGGATGCGGACATCGAAGTTGCCGTGAAAGGAGCGCTTTGGGGAGCCTTTGGAAACTGCGGTCAGGTGTGTGCCTCGGTAGAGCGCTTGTACGTGGCGCGACCCCTGTTTGAGACCTTCGTGGCCCGTCTGAAAGTGGCAGCGGAAGAGCTTCGCATGGGGTACCCGGGGGTAGAAGAGTACGATGTCGGACCGCTGAACAACGATGCACAGCGGGCCGTGGTAGAAGCTCATGTCGAAGAAGCCGTGGCCCGTGGGGCCACCGTTGTGACGGGTGGCAGGCGCCCCGAGGGGCAATCCGGGTTCTTCTTCCCTCCGACGGTGCTTGTAAACGTGGACCACTCCATGCAGGTGATGCGAGACGAGACCTTTGGGCCTTTGCTTCCGGTGATGGCGTTTGACACGGAGGAGGAGGCGCTGGAGTTGGCCAACGATTCGAATTTCGGGCTCACGGCAAGCGTGTGGACAAGAAACCGCAGTCGAGCAGAGGCGCTGGCCCACCGGTTGGAAGCGGGGACTGTGACCATCAACGACCACGGGTTCAGTTATGCTCTGGTGGAGACCCCTTGGCATGGAGAGAAAGAGAGCGGAATTGGCATTTCCCATTCCGATGCCGGGATGCGAGAGTTCCTTTTCCCCCAGCACATCAACTACGACAACGTTGCACAGCTCAAGCGACGGATGTGGTGGTATCCCTATGGAAATGAGGTCTTCGAACTGTTCAAGGCGTTCGCTGTGGCCATGAGTCACATGTCCCATCTTCCCGGTTTCGTGGGGAGAGTCGTCAAGAACCGGACCTGGCGTAAGGCGGTGTTCGGAGATTGATTTGCTTTGACCCCGTTGGGTGGGTTCGTCTACCCTCTGGGACTTGAACAACGGAATGCAAATTGGGAGGAATCGATGAAAATTCGTATATGGATGGGGACGGTGTTCGCCGCCCTGGTGCTGTTGGGTTCCAGTGTTGCGTTTGCGGGCCCCGGGGTTGCCTTTTCTCTGGGTGAGGGCTTCACCGTAGGGGAAGGAGATACTCAGCGCACAGACTTCAATCTGGAAGCGCTGGTTTACTATGGGATTGGAATCATCCGGGCCGACTTGGGGCTGCTCTTCAACGTGGAGAATCCCGACTCCGATATCATCTTGCGACCTGGAGCGCGGGTTTACGTGCCCGGCATCTTGTATGGCCGAGTCGCCTTCCCGGTGGCCATGAGTGGTGACGGCAACTGGGGCTTTATGATGGGTATCGGGAAGAACCTTTTGAATCTGGCAGCTCTGAAGCTGTTTGTGGAAGTGGATGCTACCTTTTGGGAGCAAGTGAACTTCTCCGATGTCGTTCCCTTGGAGGCACGAGTCGGCCTGGAAATCGGGTTTTAGACATGGAAGTTCGACTTATCGGAACCAACATCGAGTTGGATTCCCTCAAGGACCGTCTGGCGGGAGGGGAGGAGGCAGTCCTCCTGTCTCCCGAGCCTATCGCCGCTGCTTACGCCCGCATCAGTCGAAGCTCGAAGAGCGTGGGAGAGTTGCGGCGGGAGGCGCGTCGGAATGTCGACAAGACTCGAACCAGCAACGAGCGAATTGTCTTCGACATGGGACATGCGTCCATTGCGGAGCACGCGGTATTCAACTTTGATTTGGAGGGGGTCTCGAGGCTTGCCATCGAGAAGCTCGAGCACACTCGTTTGGCCTCCTTCACCGAGCGTTCGCAGCGATACGTTATGATTGGCGAGGATTTTCATATTCCCGCCGAGTTGAACGACTCTGAAGTGCTGAAGCGGGAATTCCTGGCGTTGATGAAGGAGTTGTACGGGCGCTACGAAGCGTTCTACGGGAAATTGCGGGAGTTCCACATGGAGCGGGACCCCGAGGAAATGATGACCCGGCAGCGCCGGCAGGATATTGAGATTTCCGCCAAGGAAGACGCCCGTTACCTCTTGCCATTGGCCAC
>CALFHQ010000131.1 GCA_937876385.1 uncultured Pseudomonadota bacterium | reverse complement strand
CATGTTCCTCGAATGTCCTGCATGCTTCTTCCCGGCTGCCTCAGCACCGGCTTCGCCCGGCCCCTCCGAAGGTTTACCAGACACACACGGATACCTTGCGTACGGTAAACCTGGAGAATCGCCCCAATTTCGCATAACACCCCGGAATCAATACCAATCCGCGCCATTTTCCAAACAAGGTGTCTACCCTCCCAGGCACCGTGTCATGGGAGAAACGGAGAGAGAATCGGGGTCAAACTCCCCAGGACGGGCGGAATTGGCGTTGGGGTAGGCCTCGTGTTTTGGGCGGAGTGTGAGAGGGTGATGTGCGCAAGTCCGCTTAGGGACTGGCGGAGATGCGTGTTGTGGGAGCGGTGGTGTCTTCGCCGGTGTTTTTGGCGGAGAGAAGGTTCACCGTGGAAACTTGGTGGAGGGTGTGTCGCTGGAGGTAAAAGTTCTCCGTTTTCGACGATGTTACGGCAGGTACACCCTAAGGTTCCGGAATCCCAGGTTAAATGGGGCATTTTTCGCTCTCCCAAAACAGAGAGCCGGTTTACCTCGGGCGCCACGCGCTCGAATCGAGAGGGCTGGTGGCGAATTCTTGAGATGAGCCTCCGCCAAGCACCTCATTGTTCCCCCTGACCCGTGGTGTTTGAACCTCGCAGGGAGGCCTCTTCCATAGCCTTCACACCAGTGGGGGTGGTTCTGTACCTCTGTTTTGAGCTGCGTGGCTTGTCCGGGATGGTCATCTCCATCCAGCGAGCCTTGAGCAGAGGGCGGACAACTTGGTCCCTGAACTTGGTCCGGTTCGAGCGGCCGGCAAACTCCATCAGTTCTAGGAAGGCCCTAGGAGAGCGGGTGAATTCGAGGAGTTGCACTTGGTCCCGACTTGGTCCCGACTTGGTCCCAACTTGGTCGGTGGCTTGTGCGGTCTCAGCGCCCTCTCCATCTCCGCTCAACTGCTCTGGCCGAGGCCTCGGCCGGAAGACCGCGGTGAAGAATCCGGTTCCCTTGAACTGTGGCTCAGGGCAGCCTCGCCGTTCAGCATCTTCCCGCATTCGTCGGATGCCTGTGCCGGCCTTCTCGATATAGCCGATGCGGTGCAGCAGGTCTGCTATGAGCAGATTGCGACGAACACTGATGGTCCCCAAATCGGCTGGGGCCAGGCCCTTTGGGAGACCACCGGGGTTGCTTATCTCGATACGGTCTGAGTAGATCTCCACGAAGACGTTGGCCCCGGCCTGGAAGTAGTCCCGGTGCATGACCGCATTCGTGACAGCTTCTCGCAACGCAGCCATGGGGTACTCTGGGATCTCCTCCCGCTTCAGCGTCTCAATCTTGTACTCGAGCCTCGTGTTGCGTTCAATGAAACGCAGGCTGTTTTCGATGTCCTCGACCACACCGCCTGCAAAATCCTTGCGGTCAAGGATGTGCACCTTGTCTTGTCCTTTGCCCAGCAAGCATGTGACGTACGCCTGGGGCAAGAACCGCTGAACGTTCTTCGCAAAGAATAGCACCCCCGCGTTCCGGAAGACCAGCCCCTCCCCGGCACGCTCCGCCACATCGATGCTGACCAGGACGTCTTCGATATTGTCGCCACCGGAGATACCGCTCTCCCGAAGCCAAACGTCGAACTTCTCCCGGTCGAAATCCTCAGGGTAGCGGAATCTCGGGCACAGAGCCGTGTCGAACCGGATGCCACCTTCACTTTGGAAGAACTCTCGTATCTCGTCACGGGTCAGCTTCTGCGTGCTGGCACCCTGCCGCCAGAAGAAGCCCTCCTTGCATTGGACGGGCTTGTTCTCGCTCTCCCGAACGGTGACAACCATGATATCGCCGATAGTCTCGACATGAACTCTGATTGGTGGGTCGCAATTGCGCGCCATATCCTGAATGCGGGACCGCAACGTGTTGGAGTCCTTCACGCCGACCACAGTCCCGTCATCTCGAACTCCGACCAGGACCTTGCCTCCGGCACTATTGGCAAAGGCGACTAGTTCTCTGGCGAACCCCGTTGAAAGGCCCTCCTTGTATTCGAGGGCAGAACCTTCCCCCTCGGCAACCAGAATGTCGATGTCGGACTGCAGAACCATCCAGCGCTCCTCGCCAGTTAGGGGGCCCCAACCAGCTGGTATTCTTGTACTATGCCGAGGAGGGTACGACAAGGGTAATCCTCAGCCCCTTCGGTTCGGCCGCCTAAAAGGCAACCGGCTCTTCGTGATCTGGACAACCTAATGTTCCCAATCCCCGTGTAATAGCCGTGGTTCCGTTGAAATTGCTCTGGTTTCGCTTCGAAGGCCGGGGTAAAGTCCTGGCATACTCTATCTTGGTTAAGGGGGGCGATGATGATTCGTGGCCTATTTGGACAAGCGATGCTCATTCGGCAAGGGCTGGTTGTGACCATAGCCATCCCCTTTTTCTTGATGTTGTTTCCGTCCTGCGGACAAGAAGAACAGAGCGGCAAAGGCACAGTGACAACATTGGGGGAATGCGGAGAAATCACGTACTACGGTGTTTGCGACGAGGATGGTGCGTTGCTCTGGTGCAAAGACGGGAAGCTGAAGCGGCAGGACTGCCCCGCGGAAGGGAAGACCTGCGGTACCAACGGCACCAGCAGCGGAATGTTCTGTGCGCCTCCATGCGGAGATGTCCCGGAGTCGGGTCGCTGTGATGGAAATACACTCAAGTGGTGTGCAGCAGGCCTGCTGGGAGATGTGCCCTGTGAAGAACATGGAGGGGGCGGCACAGGGGCCGTTTGTACCTGGGACACCGAGAACTGCGTTGCTCGGTGCATGGGATGCGGTGATCTGCCAGAGCAGGGACGATGCGATGGGGATGTACTGAAGTATTGTAGCACCGGTGCTCCATTCTACACGGACTGCGCAGCATGGGGCAAGCACTGCGGAGTCGATCCAGACTCAGGGTACCCCCTGTGTCTTCCCGTGGAGGCCCCCGAGCCTTGTAATCCACTGGCTTTCGAGGGCTTCTGCTCGGCATCGGGTGTAAGGTTCTACTGTAACAACACTGGTGAAGTCGGTTCCTACGATTGTAACAAACTGGGACTGGGCTGTGCCATCGACCCATCAACGGGGGAAGCACGTTGTCAGGGATGTAGTCAGGCGGACTGGTGGACAGAGCCATGCAAGTGGGGAGTTCGCCACGTGTGCCGGGACGACTTTGTGTACTGGGAGAACTGCGATGAGGTCTGCGATGTTCCGCTTTGATCACTACTGGGCACTAGTTCCTGTTTTGGCTTTGACCCTCTGCGGCTCGCTCGCCTCTTGTGGGAGTTCGGACCGGGAGGATCAGAATGGTCAATGCACCGCTGTGGGCCAGCGCACATGCACATCAGACGATCGTTCAGTGCTGGAGTGCAAGGCGAGTCAAAGCGACCCGAAGCGCCTTACCTGGGCCATTGCCGAAACCTGCCAGGAAGGACCCTGCAGCGATGGGCTGTGTCCAGAGTTTCACGATGTCCTGCAAACGGACATCGGGGAGAGCCAAGACTCGTCGTTGGGGGTGGACGTTGCGGTTGAACTAGATTCGTCTGCTCACCCGGATGCAGTGGTCACCTTGGATCCGCCGACCGATGAACAACCCTTGGATTTCGCCGGACTTTCCATCTCGACCCTGCTGTATTCCGGAAGAGTGCAACTTCCCGCCAATTCTGCGGCGTCCATGCATGACATCGTGGTCAAAGGGGCTCTTGGAGAGGCGGACATGGAACCGGACGGTCGGTTCAGGCTGCGCATGAACGAGCAAGCCACAGCCTTGCTCATCGCAGAGTTGGATGGGGTCCCGTTCCTGATGAGCGTCTTTCCCAAGCATCCGGATCTGATTCAGATTAATCCGCTGTTGTCACCTCGCTCGACCGCCCTGGCTCTTGTCGCGTTGATGCCAGGAGTCCTCACTGGGGACGAGCGTTTGGACGCTTTGCTGCTGGCTGAACTGGAATCCAGGCCCGAGTTTGAACCGTTGGCAGCGCTGGTGGCGACGCAACTG